>CBFCZE010000013.1:0-35292 GCA_965602655.1 uncultured bacterium | reverse complement strand
AGATACGGCATGGATAAATGAAGAATATGGCTGGGGGCGGGTCAATGCCGCGCGGGCGATGCTGGCGATTTCCCGCGGTGATGTCAATAATGATGCGATATATAATATTCTGGATATTAATTATTTAATGGCGTATAAGTATAATGAAGGACCTGAACCAGAACCAAACCCCTTGCTTGGCGATGTCGATTGCGGTGGTTCAATAAATGTTTTAGATATGGTCTATCTGATAACTTATAAATATAAAGATGGTCCGCGCCCGCCGTTGTGTTACAAGTATTGATATTATACTCAGTCAGGAAAAGGTTCTGTCGGTGCAAAGTTAATGAGATTGACTAAAACTCGCCGTAGATAGTATCGAGCTGGGCTTCCGGCATCTTCAGAAAAGCTGGGAGGTCATATTTTTCGATATATCCCTCGGCCACATATTTTAATAACTGCTTGAAAACTCTAAGCTCAATAAATCCGGTATGCGCCGTTTTTAGATACCCCTGGGGGTTAAAGAAATAATGCGACGGGTACCCCTCAACTTTGAAAACCTCCAGAAGTTTTTTACCGGTCGCCATCTCGCCGACAAACCGAACCGAGTCTATGCTATCGGGCATAACCGAAATACAGGTGAAGTTATCATTGAGATATTTAATTATTTCCGGGCGGGAAAATACTTTATCCAGCATATCATTGGTGACCGGACAGTCGGCCGAATGAAACATCATATATATAGGATTGGTGCCGAACGGAAATATAGGCATCGCCGATTCGGCATTAAGCCAGGCTACTTTATCATCGATGTCGGCCGGGGTTTTATAACCCTTGCCACAGGCTAAAATTAATAAAGCCAAAAATGAAATCGTTAATAAAATCAGCGGTATTTTTTTTATCTTCATAAACCAACCTAATCGAACCGACCGGTTCGAGCCTTAACAGGTCGCTCAGCCAAAACTGCTTTTTCCGCAACTTGATGTATTGCAAGATCCGCCGGTGGGGAGCGACGATGATGAAAAAGCCGACACCTGCTTTTGAACATTGGCGGATTTGCATTGCGGGCAATTTATAACCATATCGCTGCGCATGACCAGTTCTTCAAATTTATTGTCACATTCCAAACAGATATATTCAAACATCGGCATAACCAAAAACCTCAATCTAACAACGCCAGGGCCGAACCGGCCGCCGCACCAAAAACTGTTGCCGTTTTGGTATCACAAATCAGCGGTCAGGTGGAACCGAGCTGTCCGTAAATAAAGCTCAGAATCAATCCGGCCAACCCACCTAATATAAGGCCCGAAACCAATCTGACAAGATGCTTTTTACTAAATTTTATCAATTAGTTCCTTCAGCTGCTTTTCAACCCCGCCGGCCAGATTTTCCAAACCCGAGTCGGGCAGCATTTGTGATATCATCGATGGCCGCACCAGTGTAATTACCGTTTTATTATCCTCCTGCCGCAGGACTATCTTGCACGGCATAAACATCGCCGCATTAATATCTTTACTCAGCACGTTATATGCAAAACCGGCATTACAGACTTCATAAATTTTAAGCGGACTTATTTCAAATCCTTTTTCGGCCAGAGTCTCTCTGACATCGTGAACCGCCAGAATACGAAAATTATGTTCGGGCGTTATCTTTTCCAGTAAAGTCGAGACATCATCTATCGACTTGTCCGACTCAACCGTATATCCAGGCTTACTCATTATCATTTCTCCACAATTTTATAGCTGCTCGTAATATTGGCCATACCTTTTAATGATTGACTGACCATACAGTATTTTTCTTCGGAAAGGCTAATTGCTTTTTCAATTTTCTTTTTATCCAGATTTTTGCCCGTGAAAATATAGTATACTTCAATTCGATTATACGGTTTGGGATATTCATCAGGCTGAAATCCTTTTACCTCGACTTCAATTCCGGTAACATCCTGTTTCATCTTTTCCAGTATTTTAGCAACATCAATACCGGTACAACCGGCCAATCCAAATAAAACCAGCTCCGTCGGTTTGTATCCACTTTCTTTTCCGCCAGCCGATTTTGTACCATCGATAACAATCTGGTGTCTAAAAGCCGAGGTACCCTCAAACCTGATACCATCAGTCCACCTTACTTTCGCTTCTATCATATTTGTCCCGTTCCCGTAAAATAATTACAGTTGTATATCACATCTTCTATTTAAAAAATTGAAACAGAATTTACGCCATATAGTTCCAAAATAATGCTAATTTCGAACATTTATGCGTGTAGACAGCAGTAAAGATATCCTGACTGAGAAAAATGGAATTGTTTTGGTGAGACCATCAAAATGCTGATAATTATCAATAAAATCTATTCCAGATGAAGCGTCGATATACAGGTACGGATTCAAATATCCGGTAAAACCGGTTGAAATCAAAAATGATTTTTCGACTATTCCGGTCGGAAACGGTTCGGAGTAATTATTGACATCGTTCCAGGGAGTTGTCCAGGGATCATCATAGCGCCCCTCACCTTTGCGTTGATATGCCAAATCAAGTATAAATTTTTTGTCGTTTCCGAACCATTTTTCTATGGCCAATGAATACCGATCACCATCGGGTCCAAAGATGTGGCCGATCAATTCGCCGCGATTTTCATATCTGTTACGCTCAAAAATTTGATTATAGGTGCGGTTGGTGATTTTAAGATATTCGGTTTTTAAGTCAAACAGGTCAAACAGTGAGATTGAATGAATACCCAGCAACAGGCCAATCTCGTTTGGTTCGTTATCACCGCGCGATTGGCTGTCTATCTGGAAATCGTCAATTAGAAGTTGCCCGTAAAATTTGTGTCGATTATTCAGATAGTAGGTAAAATCGAATCCGAGAAAAGTATTGTCATCATAGTTTTCATTTAGCTGAAATGCATGGAAAAACATCAGCGGGTTTAAATACGCAATTTCTATAGATCTGCCCGGCCCGCCATAGATAACTGTTTCAAACAGGCTAAAATGTAGATTATCATTCGGTCTAAAAGCTATCCTGTGCCCGGCAAAATATCGGTTTTCAACACCGTTCTGGCTCAGTTTGGCAAATTGGTAGGTGAATATAAATTTACTCCACTTGCCCCGAAACTGGATTCCGTCCATCGGGCGGGCGGTCTCGGATAATATCAGCGATTGCCGGGACGGTCCCCACGATGAGCCAAACCGTCCGGCAACAATTTGAAAGCCTCGGTCTTTATAAACGGCCATAGCCGATTCCACCTCACCGGCCAGTCCGCGCCATTTTTTGCCTTTGTATTCGGGATCCTGGGCCAGACGTTCATCAAGAAGAAATGATACATAAAAAGACAATTTATTATTTGGTTGAGCCAGAAATCCGCCGCGAATTGATTCGGATCCGGAACCGCGAGCATATTTTGATGATCTGAAATCTTCAGCCAAAATTAGAAATGTGGATAATTCAAAACGATCCGGTTTGGTTTTTCCAAAAATCATACTATTTGGAAAAAGATTTCTATCTGATAGCGGTGTTAATTGAGTAATGAAACGAGCTGACAGATTTTCAAATTCATCTCTTTGAAGATAGTCGTTTAATATTTCGTATTCGGGAACTTCGACCGGAATCAAAAAATCTCCCGCCTGTAAACCTGAGCTAACAAACAAGAGAGTAATAAAAATAAATAAGTGTTTTAAAATATTCACCGGCAATCCATTGCCCAAAAATTAATATATTAGCTGGCTCCCTTTCCTTTGAGCACGGCCGGGATTGTCTGAGCCAGTATCTTGGCATCCATCGCCAATGACCATTGGTCAATATACTCCAGGTCAAGTTCAATCCAGTGATCAAAGTCAACATTACTGCGGCCGTTTACTTGCCAGAGACATGAGAGGCCCGGTTTAACCGACAGTTTGCGATGTTGCCATGGTTCATATTTTTCAACTTCCTGTGGCAATGGCGGCCGTGGTCCGACCAACGACATGTCACCTCTGAGAACATTATAAAACTGCGGAAATTCATCCACCGAATATTTCCTTAAAAATTTGCCGACTTTTGTAATTCTCGGATCATCCTGTATTTTGAAAACCGGTCCAGACATCTCATTTAAATGTTGCAGTTGTTCCTTAAAATTATCGGCCTCGTTAACCATTGTCCGAAGTTTTATCATCTTGAAGACTTTGCCGTTTTTGCCGGACCTTTTCTGTTTGAAAAAGATCGGTCCCCTGGAATCGATTCTGATTGCCAGAGCCGCAATAGCTATGAAGGGTGCCGATAGTATTATGCCCACCGTGGCGCCGACACGATCAATTATATCCTTGATAAACAGAGCCAGATGGTTTTCCGGAACTGAGTGATACAGAAAAACCGGTTGTCCGTTTAGCGAAAATGAACGGCATTTTGAGCCGGACTGCACAAAAATATCCGGCAACAAACATATCTTGATACCCATCGACTCAACAGTACTGAACACTCTCTGTTTATAATGCTGATCATCTTTTTCAAGGGCCATGACAACGAAGTCAACCTGATTGGTTGAAATCAGACGGCCTACGTTATCGGGATGACCAATAAGCGGGACATCGCGATATCGCCATAATCCTTTCCGCCCGTCGTCAACAAAACCGAGAATTTTCATATTCAGTTCGGGATGATCCAGAAAGATATCGGCCGCTTTTTTGCCTCGTTCGGCCGAACCGACTATGATAACATTTCTTTTGGTCCCGGGAAAAGCGACCGGACTGGCACCTTTGGCAATTGAACTGTTATATATTTTCCAACTAATAAAAACAATCGATTGGAGAATAAAATTACCGGCCAATATCAGGCTGAAAATCTGAGTGGAGATATTAAGACCGGCAAAAAAAGCGACAAATGTCACCATTAAAATAAATTTAATCTCGCCAAACAGAAAATCGCTTGTTTTATCACGAATAATTTTGGCCGGAACCAGATCATTGTCAGGCAATTGTATAAGAAGTAATAATTGTAATAAAACCGCCGACATGATGGCTGCGTATGTCACATAAAAATCAGAAAACAAATTGAAACGATTTTGGAAATAAATAAGAAAGGCCGTTAATAATAAGGCTTTGGTAAACCTGTATACAAATTCTTCTATCCTACACTTTTTTACTGATCTCATTTTGCATCCCTGATAATATTAACCGGCATTTTGCCTAACAAACCAATCTCCGAATTCATACTACAGCGGATAGTCGGATAACACAGGTTAATTAATTTGATTACCCCTTTGAAAATTCTTTCTTCTATCGTATTGTCGATATTTGGAAAAAAATCTTTAGCGGCCATCAGGCAATGTTTACACAAAAGCATAAAATCGTTTTCATTTCCCGGGCAATCCATTACCCGTTTGATAAATGTAGAAATGATCCCTCTTTTCTCCTTCCCATCCCTGTTACATCCGGTATTTTCTTTTCGCCCAATTTCTGATCGGGCCATTTGTTTCCATACGAGGGACGCAATTGCGTCTGATTATACAACTCTTCGAATAAATTGGCAACATATTTTTGTTCTCAATTTTATTTTTGTAAGATGCTTTTACTTAACAGTTTAAAACACCATATTGCTTTCCAGTCTGTTTCCGGATACAATTTCCCGGTTTCTTTCGACCTCAAATTTGCTATCTGACTCTGACAGCCGGTAGATTGTCAAACGGTTGCGTCCCGGTTTATCATAATTTTTATCGCTCGACATATTTTCAAAAATGCCGATTATTGACATCACATTAATATCAAGGCCAAATGGTAATAAGATATTACCACCTAATCCGGGAAAGCGGCCCAGGTCCAACCCCCCGACACCTATCCCATTTAAGAGGAATAATAGCTCCTCGGAATCGGCCGTATTGATAACAAGTGAATAATCCGGATTTAGAAAACAGTTTAGACCAGACATTCTTAGCCTGATTGATAGATATAACATCTCCTGCCGGGCATCTTTTAAACGCCCCAATCTATTTCCCGGATTCTTTAGATTATTCAGGATAGCAGACAAAGCCGAGCTATGATATTTGACGCCAAACCTTATTTTATCTGCCCTATTAATAATTGCCGGGTTGCTGATTATATATTCAATTTGACTTCTTTTTTCATTTTTGTCATTTTCGAACGATCTGATAAGGGCCAGATTATCATATTTTGTGATTAAGTCAATAGCGGTAATCCGGCTTGATTCAAAAACTGATTCATCCAGAACCAAAATTATATCGGCGGAGTTACCGAGAATATCTTCTATCTCTTTTTCACTGTAAACAACGCCGGTATATCTATTCGGGTTGCCAAGGATCACCAGCCTTGTGCGCTCAGTCACTTTGCCATTAATACCTAATGAGTCAGGTAAAAATAGAGGTTTTTCATAAAATTCAAAACAAGAGGCATCGCACGCAGTTATTGCCTGACAAATATTTTCATTCGTTGGGCCGATTGTTAAGACTTCATCGCCGGGACTAACAACAGATTTAAAAAATGTGTTTAAATTCTGATTTGACTGCGGGAAAAAGCCGATACATTCCGATTCAATTCTGTTTTGACAGCCAAGTTGTTCTTTGATGCTGATAATGTCTGAATAATTTGTACTCTCTGTTACACGATCCGATATTCTTTTTTCAAGGATTAATTTCATTTTTCACTTTCCTCGGAAAGAACTGCCGATTCTTTTTTTATTATCGGTTTTTTGTCTGAGCCAAACATTTTTTGTGTCGATTTTTTGTAAATCATTCGGATTGAACTGACGATTGGTTTCTGCATAAATTTTATCGTTTTTTTGAGAATCGTTTTTTTCTTCAAGGCCGTTGCCACTTCGGTTGTTTTTTCCATGGTGTCTGCTTTATAAGCCTCAAACCTGATTAACCGCGATGATTCCAAAAGCGCCTTTTTGATATCTTCAAGTGAACTTGATTTTACTTCCTCAAGATCGATGTACGCCTTGCCGACAGCGTCCGGGGAATGCGCATCGCTTCCGGCTGTCTGAGGAATATCCGGGCGGGCGGAAAAAAAGTTGTCAGTATCGATCAAAACTTCCTTTTTGCAATTTAAATTGACCGTCTCGACCAGATCAATCCGCGACAAAATTTCACGCGCCTCTTCGGCCGAATAAAGCTGATGTTTATCCTTGGCATACATAAAACCGCTGCTCTGACGAAACGGGTGCGGCAACATCACCAGTCCGCCCTGCTCATGAATTTCATCGATAACCTCAAAAATATCTTTGGAGACAATTTTATCCCTTAAAAACAGACCTATTATATGAGTCCCTTTCCAGGTGGAAATTTCCATTCCGGGGATAATCGTCACCTTGTCGGTCATCTTTTTGGCCAGTCTGGCACCGGAGATAGAGTCATGATCGGTGATAGCGATAGCATCCAATCCGGCATCCTCGGCCGCATGCACCAGCTTATCGACGGCGGTATCACAGTCGAAAGAATAACAGGTATGAGTATGCAAATCTATTTTCATAATACATTTCGGCCATAATGGGCCATTGCAATGTTGAAATGATTTGCAAACCCGATGCCATAGGCAGCGGAGAAAATATAAATTTATAACAGAATATCTATCAACAGGTTGCGCGGATTTAAAATATCAAAAAATATATCGAATTAACAAAATCTGGAAAATATTTCCGTTATAGCTGAGAAGCTTGTTCCGAGGAATATGAACGGAGAAAATTATATAAGACTATGACTTTAAATGTTTTCTACCGGTAATAAATGGCTATTCATAAATCAAATAAACATTCAATTATAAATCTAAATACTTTAAATTCATTAGATTTAATTTATGCGCCGACGATTTTACAACTTATCAATTATGAAGATGGTGGTCATGAGGCCGCCGGCAATCGTTGCCACCTGCGAAATAATATTTAGCCAGTCACGATCCTTTTTAATCGCCGTTGGAACCACAATGGCATCGCCAAGATCAACCCGTTTACTCAATGTCCCTCGCCCGGCAAAAACCTTTCCGTCGGCTTTGATTAATTTCATCGCCCCTTTGTCGGCCTGGCGACTCAAGTTTCCAGCTCTTGTAATATAATATCTTACCTTCCGGCCCTCATCAAACTTGATTGTCCCTTCGGCGCCAACCGCACCCATCACCGAGATACCGGATGGGATCTCCGGGACATAAATATAATCGCCATTTTGAAGAGTAATATCGTCTTCTATGCCGGCGCTGGACATCAGCTTGGATATATCGATAATAATTCGATTGACATTCTCCGGGTTGAATTTTATAAATTCAAGTTTTCTGATATTCCCCAGTGAATCCTCTCCCATCGGCTGTGAGTTGGCGATAATCTCAGGCAGCTTTTGTCTGATTAAGCCCTCACCGATTGATGTTCGCTGAAAAATTATTCCGGTCGGAAAAGCCCGCTCGGTAAATCCGCCGGCACGTCTTAATAAGCCGTACAGCGTTTCCTGCCGGGATAAAAGTGCATATTCACCCGGATACTTAACTTCACCCTCAATGGTCGCCATATGATGCACAAACCAGTTTGGGACTTTCCTGACATAGACATGATCGTCTTCCTGAAGTTTGATCTCCTCGGCTTTTGGATCATTGATATCAATTAACTGCGTGGTAACCTTTCCCTGATAATCGGTCCGGGCCAATTCAACATTCCGATGATAAGCATTTTTTTCCAGATCACCGGCCAAAAATATTAAATCGATTATCGACATATTTTCATAATACGGGTATTTGCTTGGGTATTTTACTTCACCGTCGATATAGACATACCGACGCCACTTAACCGCATTGATTGAATATATATGCAGCGAATCGCGATCCTGCAGAGGTATATTAATTTTTCCATCCATCAGATCATGCAAATTTATAGGGATAATCTCTTTTGTTCTATTCGGATAACGTCTAAAAAGATTGGCTCGCTCGTAATAAACATCGGTTGGTATTAACTCACACTGTTTGACCAAATCCAGCAGCATCGTTGAATCATTTCTTTCAAACTGTTGGGGATGTTTCACCATCCCGGCGACCGAAACAACCTTGAGTATTTCCTCGTATCTGGGGTACAATGTCAGAATATCTCCATCATGGAGAACCAAATTATCAATACCGTCGGAATTATCCGGGTTCATATTAATATCAATTATAATCCGTTCATTATCGGGCGACAGGCGATCAAGTTTGATACGATCCATGAACGCTATGGCGGTTGGTCCACCGGCCATCTCCAGAAGGTCGCCTATTTTTTCGTCGCCTCTTAGCTCATAAATAGCCGGACGTTTTATTTCGCCACTGATAGCAACCCGGGGTCCTGATACGGGGACAAAAACGGCGTCACCAGATGATAATCTGACATCACCCTGGCTGTCGCCTTCAAGAAGAAATTTGTAAAGATCAACCTCTTTGGAGATTTTACCATTTTTAATCAATTTTACTCTGCGCAGTGAGCCACGCTCATTTGGCCCCTCGGCCAGATACAAAGCATTAAACAAAGTTGTTACTGAGCTGGCCGTATAGGCGCCCGGCTTTTTTACTTCGCCGGTGAGATAAACACGAATTGAGCGTATCTTTCCGAGAGAAACCGAAATATGAAAATCGGTATAAACTTTGGATAATTTATTTTTAACTTTGGACTCAAATTCTTCAAGCGTCATACCCCAGGCGGCCGTTTCCCCAACCTTGGGAATAAACACGTTGCCCTGACGATCAATAGTCAGGTCATATTCTTTTTCCACCTTACCCCAGAGATAAATCAGCAGGTTATCACCGGGCCCCAGAATATAATCATTGATATCGGCCACGTCCGTCGGAATCGCGCCATCTTCGTAAAGCGTTTCAAACAGGTCAAACCCAAACGGTTTCAGGGTGGTATCGGGTATTGTATCTAATATTTCTTCATCTACTAAAAGACTGTCTGACAAACTATCCAACGATATCGGCGGATAGGCCAGCGTGTCATCGTACATCTCCGGGCTGGTATAATCGGCGGTTGGGCTTTCCATCTGACGTCTAATTTTCATTTCCTCAAGAAGTCGCTTTTGTTCGGCCTCATCCTGCTTATCAAGATATTCCTGTAAAAGCCGATCGCGCGTTGTTTCATCACCTGTTCTTCGCGGGGTGGTCTGAGTCTGCCCGAATAATAAAAGACTATTACCAAAAATTAGAATTATTAGAATTAAAATCGAAACGGATATTTTTGTCCTCATTTTTTTCCTTCCTGGATATTTATTTTCTCCTGCCGAACAAATATCTGCCCGGAATATTATTATATCTGCCTTTGATTATAATTCTGTCTGTTAAAAAAAACAATTTTAATTTGAATATATAAATATTGATTTCTTTTCAGCTGATATTAAAAAATGGTTCAAACTGACAAAAAAGCTGGTGACTCAGAGAATAAATTTTATTATAATAAATTTATGAGTAATGAACCTATACATATGTCAAAAGCCGGGATCGAAAAGCTCGAAAAAGAGCTTAAAAATCTAAAAATAAATCATCGTCCCGCCCAGATTGCCGAAATAAAGCGGGCCATGGAGTTGGGTGACCTTTCGGAAAATGCCGAATACCATGCCGCCAAAGAGGCCCAGATTCATCTGGAAAGGAAGATTGCCGAACTCGAGGATAAACTGAGTCGGGTGCGGCCGGTGGAAACCGATAATATTCCAACCGACAAGGCGTATCTTTTTGCCAGGGTTTTGGTAAAGGATCAAAAAGACGGCGAGGAGATTGAGTATCAACTGGCTCCGGCCGAAGAAGTCGATGTTGACAACGATATTATTTCGATAAAATCGCCGATTGGAGCGGCGTTACTCGGCAAATCGGTGGGTGATGTCGTTGAGGTTAAGGTACCGGTCGGTATTATCAAGTATGAGATATTAAAAATTTCGCGCTAATAAAAAAGCTCCCGCCTGGGGAGCTTTTTTGATTTTATAAATTTGCTCTACCGATTATTAATATTCAATGGCCTCTTCATAAAAATCCATATCCAGATTATCATCTTGATATTCTTCCATCCCGTATTCGTCTTCATCGATCCCGACTTCACTAGCTGTATCGGCACAGTCAATCGAGCAATATACGTGACCATCCTGGCGGATTGGCCTGCCGGCGATTTCATTACCGCAAAAGACGCAGTCCATAAGTTCCTCCATATATAGAATCGTTTGTACCTGTCTCAAAATCGCGATTTTAAAAAAATCATTTTCATCCAAATAGCAAGAAAAATTTAATTTATTTTTGACAATTTCATCAGTCAGGTAATTTTTTTCGGCCGGAATTTTCAAAAAGTTATCGGGATATTTAAAAAAGATAATTTTTTTTGGGCAATAAATAATATTTGCTGCCAATCGACAGAGGCAGACAATTTTAAGTTGTTTTATACTAAACGCTTATGGCAAATACGATAGACTGAGCCAAAAACCTAAATTTCCGGTTCTTCCATTCCGAATTTTGCCCACTCTTCTTTTGACGGCCCAAACAGGCCCGGGATTTCCAGACCCGCCTGCCGCATCAGAATTGTCATTTGTCCGCGATGATGAATCTCATGTTCGCGTAAAACCCGCAGGGTAAACTCGCGGCGCCATTTTTCACCATACATTTCATCTTCGATTTGAAGAGACTCATCGGTCCAGTTTTTCTTGATCTGCTTCAGAAGTGATTCGGCGGCAACGTCATAACAATCCATTATCTCGAAGGCCATCGACGGCACTGGATCTCCTATCGGAGGTCCTTCAATTCTTAAATCGGTCTTATCCATCATTTCCTGAATAGTTGTGACAATATGCCAGGCAATCCGCCCCAGCGTGCGGTGATCCTCGGCAACTTTCTGATTGAGCGACTGGTCGGTAAGTACACCCATCAGCTTGCGGGTGGCATCGGATGAGTTTTTCCAGGCGTCAACAAACTCTTTGATGGTTAGATACATCCGTTAATTCCTTTCTTGATTTTTTATTCTAATATATTCAAACTAATAATTGACATATCAATTTGGCAATCATTTTTATTCGGCAGGTTAAAATTCCCAAGGGTTTTGGCAATTTGAAAAACTATTCATTTCATTTATGCGGCGATAATGGAATTAACGATGATTTGGTGGGAAAGTGTTTAAAGAAACTGTCAATAGAACATTGACAGAAAAATAAAAATTCGTATATTTATATGGAGCAAGGCATCATGCTGGATTTTAAAAAAATTAAAAGTCAACGCGCATCAAAATTTATTTTTCTTCAACTGGACGGTTATCAATAGTGTTTAATCGGCTTGCCCGGCCGCAAATTGGTGGTGGCAGGCCGGTTGCAGATAGTATGAGGAGGTGAATTTTATGCATGCAGAAAAATTAAAGAACTTCCTGGATGAGAATAAGATTGAGTATATTGTTATCTCGCATTCCAGCGCATACACCGCCCAGGCAGTCGCGGCGACCGCTCATATTTCGGGAAGGGAAATGGCCAAGACTGTAATTATCAGGGTTGACGGAAAGACGGCTATGGCTGTTCTTCCCGCATCCTGTAAAGTGGATTTTGCCTTACTGAAAAAATCTATCGGCGCGAAAATAATTGAACTTGCCACCGAATCTGAATTTGAGGATTTGTTTCCGGACTGCGAACTTGGGGCAATGCCGCCGTTCGGCAATCTTTATGATATGGACGTTTATGTCGCGGAAAAATTGGCCCAGGACAATGAAATCTTTTTCAATGCTTGCTCACACCGGGAGTTGATCAAGCTTGCTTATGGTGATTTTGAGCGATTGGTAAAACCAAAGATTGTGAAATTTGCCTGTGATTAATAACATCGGCCCGGGGTGTCAGCGAGTTCGACAACAGACATAGATCGGGTCAAAACGCGAAAGGAGTATATTATCTGCTTTTTATTCAGTTTTATACCGGCCACATTTTGGTGCGTGGTAGGATATTTTATTCTATATTCCACTGCCAAAACGGAGGGATACATTCAGAAATTCGGTAAAATTCTGGCTGTATGGACCTTTATTATTGCAGTTTTATTTATTATATGTGGTGCCTACATGACTTATGCGGACAAATGCCCACTGAATCAGTTTTTAAATTAAGCTGTTCGATCCGATCTTATTTGCCGCCATAAATGTCGAACCGGCGTGCATGCGCTCTATTAACGTCATTCCCGCGCAGGCGGGAATCCATGCTATATTAATTCATCATACAAATCACGCCAGTAATGATTATTTTTTTCGATTAAATCAATTTTCCATTTCCGTCTCCACTTCTTCATCTGCTTTTCTCTTATGATTGCCTGCTCTATACTGCCATGTACCTCATAATAAACCAAATCATGCACCTCATATCTTTTAGTAAATCCTTTAGCCATGCTATTTTTATGTTCATACACTCTTTTTATTAAATCACTGGTGACACCAATATAAAAAGTCCCGTTTCGACCGCTGGCCATTATATAAACATATGATTGCTTCATTGAATTAAATTAACATGGATCCCCGCCTGCGCGGGGATGACATTTTGAAGATGCGGGAATGACATTAATGGGGCGAGGGAATGACGCAAATGACATCTGAAAATAACGGGATTGGGACTATTTCGATGGTCTGCCGATTTTTGTTCAAATTGTATTTATTTAACCAGATCGAAGATGTCGACAATTTTCATCGGTTCGACATTATAAAATCCCTGCCCGTACTTACATCCGGCCTGAATTCCAAACGAGCGGGCCATCGACTCCAGCGACCCGATATAATCTTTTGATTTTTTCGGATTGAGAAATTGCGATTTATGGCATTTAAGAGCCTCTATCCACTGGTCAAAAGAATCTGTAATATCAACGACAAAATTGGGCGTTTTGCCGGGCGGAAGAAAATACTGAAAGACCCGTCGGGTCATGTATGGCTCACCTTCAATCGGGAGTTTTTTTAAGGTGGCATAATTAGCGGCATTAATAGCGATCTGTCCGGCGGCAACATGGTCGGGATGTGACTGTCTTCGGCCATGCCCGATATGCGGGTCAGGTGCCAGAATGATTTTGGGATGGCATTTTCTAATCAGAGCGGCCAGTTCCAATCGTCTATCATAGGTGTCAAAGAGCTGACAATCGCCCCAGTTGCAGGTTTTTATTAAATCGGATCCGATGACTTTTGCCGCCGCCAGAGATTCCCTGGCGCGAACATCAGGTGTACCGCCGGTGCCCATCTCACCGGCTGTCAGATAGACGATGCCGGTGCGGTACCTCATTTTGTTTAAGCCAATCAGAACGCCGCCGGTGCCGACCTCGACATCATCCGGATGCGCCCCTATTGAAATCAGATCATATTCCACAAACAGCTCTCAAATAAAAAGTCGGGAAGATTTTTTATCCTCCCGACTTTATTAGATTAATTATAGATCATTATTCTTTATTTCATCAGTCCAGCATTTCGAATCTATCGGAATGGTATTTAAGAATATCCTGCAGGATGTCATAGAAAAACCGTTCGCCGGTGGCCTCATATCCGTCATACCCCGAATAAGTATTGAGGTTGTGTTCAATTGACAGATCGTTTAAATGTCTTGAGAAATCAAGAGTCTGCTGATAGAAATTGAATTTGGCATCGGCCGTTGTCATCAAAAGAATGTCGGTTGTATCAAGAGCATTGGGATAATCAGCCAGGATAGATTCAATATTGTTTTCAAGCCAGAGCGACCAAATAGGCTGATAGGTATAATCATCATTGACCCCGGCAATCGATTTATCATTATAAAACGGTATGTGGTATTTCATGGCCGATATGGGGCCAAACGGCTCAAAATATGTCAAATTATCGGTTATTCTCATGGTATCGTCGGCATTCCAGAGTTGGGGGCTGGTAGGATTTTGCCAGTTAAAAGGATAAAAAGCGGGATTAACGTAATTGGTGTCATGCGGAGAAAAACTGGTTGCCGCGGCAAATATCATTGTCCGAAGCGGATCACTATATGAGGTATCCATCGCCAAAAAGGTTGCACGCAAAGTGTCGCTGAGTGTTAAATTGGTATCGGAATATACCGGTTCTAAATTTTCAATGATTTGACCGAAGAGCTCTACAAATCCACCGTCGCCTGTGGCACCGTCAAAATCGAGCGGAGCTGAAATAGCTGAAACCGAGCCAAAGTTTTCGCTATATCTAATGGCCATTCTCATGGCACCGTATCCGCCCATGCCTACTCCAGAAATCGCCCTGTTGGCCCGACCTTTTCCGGCTCCGTAGCGCACGTCCGATATGGTATTTAAGGCATAATCGATGTAATCAATCATACTGCCGGTATTCGATTCGTTTTGAATACTGGCAATAGCATCAACATATTTTCCGCCGGCATATGAATTGCCATAGAAGGAACCGCCATAACCATTATAACCATGGGCGCAGATAATAATCATCGGTTTAATCTCGCCCGAAGCAATCATCCGGTCGGCCACTTGTTGCAGGCTATGGCTTAAGAAAAACATTTCAGTTTCGCCATATGGGGACAGAAGATAAAGAACCGGATATGGGCTGCCTTCGTTTATACCTTTGTATCCCGGCGGTACATAGGCGCGACAACGAATTTGCCGTAATAGACCAACCTCATTAAACATACAAAAGCCCATCTCTTCATCATATTCATGATCAATTAAATATGCGCCCGGGCTTCTTTCATAGTCATTATAAATAATATTATTCCCTCGATTGTCGCAGGCAAAAAAGATTGTCGTTATAAAAAATAATAACGATAATATGAGTATATGTTTATGCATTTTGCTCCCTCCTAAAACCGGTAACTAAAACCTAAAACGGTTCTGTAATTATCACCGCTATATAAGGCTGTAATATTATCCATTAATTCATCACTATCCTGATAAAGTTTCACGTTTGTGGCATAATCAGGTTGATGAGTATACGTCGTGGCAAATTCCAGGCTCCAAACATCTATATTGAAGCCAAATCCGAAACTATAACTGTATTTGGTACCGAGGTCAAAAAATTGAGGAATTTGAGTTACGCCACCGGGGTTATCCCAGTCAACAGCCGATTGATCGGCAGAAAAACCGACTCTCAGATCAAGAAAACCGGTAGCCTGATAATCAACTCCCAACATCACTTTTCCGGCATCCTTCCAGGCGATAGGGGCAGAAAGGTCAGTAAAAAACAAATTCTGGGCCAGAGGGTAGAAAACAGTATCAAATAATACTTCCCTGTTGCGATAAATATCCGCCCCCCCCGAGGCTTCAAAATTGCTAAAATCGAAATCAAATCCCTTAAACTTTGACCAGAATACCATTTCGGCATCAAGCGATAAGGTTAGTTTATCAGTTACCCGATAGGCAATTCCACCTCCGACGGTAGCCGGTAAATCCAGAGTAGTTTCGAAATCAGAGATAATTTCTATAATCTCGCCCCGCGAAAAAAGTTTTTCTTCCTTTTGCAGGCTGGTATACATGAGGGTGTCCGGATTTCGTCCCATATAAAACTCAAATGGGGATTTACCGCTGATATTTATTGATGAGACGGCCGAATAGGTGAAGGCGAATTTCATCCTGTCGGTGATATCATATAATAAACCAAACCGGAATCCATACCCCAATCCATCGCCTTCGTTTTTGTTCCACTCGGGGATTTTATCATGAGGACGATCACTAATTGGTGCCGGCATCGGGTTATTCCTCAAACTTATATTATTATAAATCAAATCGGCTCTTACCAATGAAAGACCAAGACCAAGCAATAATCTATCCTCCATAAAACCGGTGGCAAGTGTAAATTGATAAGCGGTCGCATCGAGCTTTATTCCGAATTGATTATTGGGCAAAGACGCCAAATCATCATGCGCCGATATCAATTGCATCAGTTCCCAATTTTGATTCTGATTATAAAGCGAGTAAATCGAAAATCCCATAACCGTCTCATTTTTAAAAAACGGAAGCCGGGCCAGTATTCCACCCTGAAGGCGGTGCGGAACGCCATGATTGTTGGCTATTTCCTGACCGTTAAAAAACCCGGTTTCATACCTCTCACCACTATCACCATTCCAGTAAACGTTGGGGGTTATCCAATATCGATTATGAAAAAATATCGTATTGAAGGCAAACTGATTATCCTGAATTTGATAATAGCCGGCCGGATTGTAATAGGCGGCCGACCAATCATCGGCGATTGCTCGAAAAGCACCACCCATTCCATTTGCTTTTACACCTATTCCATCAAATGTAAATCCGCCGCCAAAAACGTTCGCGGATGCCATAATCAAGAACAAACATAAGAGTAAAAAAAACCTTATTGCTCCCATTCTCATCTCCATAAATGTAAACCTTATATTATTTCCAATTTAAAACACATATTACATAAACCTAAATGTTAATCATCCATACGGGTCATTAATTAACACCCTGGTCTTATAAACCAACAAAGTCTGACAAAACTACAATAACCGCGCCGATTTGTCAAGGCCTCTACTCATTTTTTGGATATCGAGGTATATCCAGTTTAAACTCCGGGAATGCGTTCTTGTCAGGTATGACGGTTTAAGACTTTATTATGGCTAAAAAAAATCAATAAATTGACAAAATATTTTCAAAACGATACACGGGAATATCATGGATAAAATTTTTCAGGTCATTTATCAACTTTTTGAGAAAACAGCCCCAAAAATATCTGTTTCCCGGCAATTGTAATTAGAAAGGTAAAGCCGGCCAATAGTATAATTGTGGCTCCTGACGGCAGATCAAAATGATAGCTTATGCCCAGCCCGAATATTGTCAATAAAATCGTAGTAATGGTTGATAAAATCATTGTCTGCCAAAGAGTTCTGGTAAAATACCCGGCAATTGCCACGGGAAGTGTCAAAAGGGCGATAACCATAACAACGCCAACAACTGTTACCAAAACAACAACTGTTAAGGCCGTTAGACAGAGAAGCAGAAGATAATAAAATTCGATATTTATTCCGCGGGCACGGGCAAACTCCTCATCAAAGCAGATAACCAGAAATTTATTGTAAAATAGAATAACAAAAGATAAAATCAACAGATCCAAACCGGCGATTTGCCATAAATCCTGTGAGGAAACCATCAGGATGTTGCCAAAAAGATAACTCATAAGATTTTCATTATATCCGGGGGTTTTCATAATAAAAATAATTCCCACGGCCATGCCAATCGCCCAGACAGCGCTGATAATGGTATCTTCTCTCTGGCGAGCCCTCAGGCTGACCAGGCCGATAACAACAGCCGATAAAAGAGCGGCCGCCACGGCGCCATAAAGCGGATGTAAACCCTCCCATTCAAAAACATTAGAGAAAAAATAAGCCGCCCCCATACCGCCCAGAACCGAATGCGCAATGCCGCCGCCGATATAACTGATTCGGCGGGCCACTATATATGGTCCGACAACACCGCAGGCAATCCCGGCCAGAACTCCGGCTAATAGCGCCTTCTGAAGAAAAGAAAACTCGGCTACGGCGGAAAAAAACTCAATCATTTATTCGCTTTTCCTGTTTTCTTCTTTTTCAAATATTTTTTCCAGATGCCGGTCATGACGGACAATTCTTCTTTCTCCACCATAAAATTCACTGACATATAATCCTGAAATAGCCGTTGTCGGATGTTCGTGCACTTCCCGATTGACGCAAACCGCCCGTTTAACAAAGTCGGAAACAAAAGCCGGATCGTGCGATACCAGAATTATAGTAAGTTCTTTATTTAAATCTTTAAGAAGCTCATATAGCTCTTTTTCAGAGTTAGCATCAAGATTGGCAGTCGGCTCATCTAATAATAGAATTTTGGGTTGGCTGACCAATGCCCGGGCAATAAGCAATCGCCTTTGCAAACCGCCGGAAAGTTCGGAAAACGGTTTTTGACGATACTCGTACAGCCCGACTTGCCGTAAAACTCCGACAGCAATTTTTTTGTCGATTGATCGATACGGGCCAACCCCTTCGCCATTTCCCAAACGTCCCATTAGAACCACATCAAGAACATTAACAGGAAACTGACTGTCCAGTGAAATATGCTGCGGCATATAGCCGATATGACGGCGGGCTTTTTGGGGAGAATTGCCAAAAATTTTGATAGTTCCGTTTTTTGGTCTAAGCAAACCAAGAATAAGTTTTAGAAGGGTCGTTTTGCCGCCGCCGTTGGGTCCGACAATCCAGACAAAATCATTTTCGTTTATAGTCAGATTAACATTTTCCAGAGCCGTCTCGCCGTTGTAGGAAAAAGAAAGATTATGCGCTGATATGATAGGGTTGTTATTCATTATCAGTTTCTTCTAAATGATATTTTTGTAATACTCCCAAATCATTAGGTCTCGCTCTTATTTTTAATACATGGATATTAGTATCATCGCCTGTAATTACTGGAGTGGCGAAACCTTGTAAAGCGACGCCATTTACCTGATTATCGGCTAGGTCAGAAATATCAATTATAAAGGATTTATATTCTAAAACTCTGGGTGATTGAGTAACATTTTCGGCATTAATTATACACCTATTGTTCCAAAAATAAGGTCCTATATATATTAAATCCACCTCACCGTCAAACGGAACCTCTTGATTTACGGCAATTGCTTCGTATCCTTCTTTAAATCTTTGGAATATTGTCACAGTTATATTTCGTCTTGAATGAAAACAGTACAGATATTCTCCTGCTTCGGAGAGACCGATTCGACCGCGTCTATATCCAACACTGCTCTTATCGATAAGTTGTATATCGCCATTGATTAGGTTGCAGATGGTTATTTTATATTCGCTCTCAAATGCATAGTAGTCACCAGATGGGTCCATACTGCTAAAAGATTTAATGGGGGGTTGTATTATGCCTTCAACAACATATTCTTTTTCAACGGCCATCGATGGGATAGAAATAATTTTAAGATGATTCCAATCCTGGAATAAAAGTAACGAATCATTAATGGCCGCCATCTGCCACATCCCATACTTTATATCAAATTCAGCTAGCAGGTTTCCAGTGGCATCCCATACCGTAGGTCTTCCTCTGTCGCTCAAAATATCTTCATTTCTGGAATATAGATATTTTATTGAGGGTGAGGACATAACAGGATTAGTAGATTTTCCCGTTAAAAACGGAGATATAAGCATCTTACCTGTATAATCATAGGCTGAAAAGTAATTTCTCCCCTCTGGTACTCCTTCGCCTAGAATAATAACGCCACTACAGGATTTAAGGTCTAAATGCCAATAACTCATATTTTCAGGGGATCGTTTGGATAAAATCTCATTGCCATTCGAATCAAATATTATAAATTCATTTCTAAAATCAATAAAACTATCGGTAAGCATTGCAATAAATCCATTGGCCATATCCAATCCACCTATTCTGGTTTTCACAGGCATATTGTCCAGAAATGTCTCTGATATTTTCTCAGCCTGCAAAGGCAGATCGGTTTGAGCAGCAGATGAAGAAACTATAGTAATCAAAACAATGGCAAAAATTTTGAATTTAATCATAATACCTCCATTTTAAATCACTCATTTATTCCTCAAACGCCAAAACCAGCTGTCTTGTTATCTCTTTTAAATTGTTCAGGTAATCTTTCGATAACGGGTCAATCGGGATTACCCGGGCACCGACTGATTCGGCAATAGCTCGGGCGCTTTTATCCGAAAACTGCGGCTGAGTAAATATTATTTTGACATCATCGTTCTTGGCTTTCTCAATAATATCGGCCAATTGACGGGCTGAGGGTTCTTTTCCCTCAATTTCAATCGCCATCTGTTTGAGATTATATGCTTCTGAAAAATATCCAAAAGCCGGATGGAAAGCATAAAACCGCCTGCCTGCGTATGGTTTTAATTCCTGCTTTATAAAAGAATCTATCTTTTTCAAATCTTCTAATAGCAAATTCAGATTGTTTCGGTAAACCGAGCTGTCGGCAGGATAAATTTTTATAAGTCCGTCACAAATATTGCGTGCCATTATCTTGGCCAGCGACGGATTCAGCCAGGTGTGCGGATCGAGATTTTCTGTTTCTTCAGTCTCATCATGACCATCATGATGGTGCTCGATATTTTGAAGTTCTATTCCTTTTTGGGTATCTATAATATTCAAATTCTTAAAGGCCGCCTTCAGCTTTTTATTCAAATGTTTTTCAAAAGGAACTCCGGCGCCAAAGAAAATTTCTGCTTTGGAAAATCCCGTAAACTGTTTGGGCGTGGTCTCGAAAGTTGCCGGTGATTGCCCGGGACCGATTACGATTACTATTTCAAAATTGTTTTCACCTATTCGCTCAACAAAATAAGCTAACGGTGGAACCGAGACATATATTTTCGGTTTTTCAGATTGATTTTGTCCCGATGAATATGCCACACTGACGGAAGCAATCAATAATATCAAAGGCAGAACCGCCTGAAATGTAATTTTTATAATCATTGTGTCTTTTTGGCTTTTTTATGACTGCAGACCAGATGATATTCCTGACAGTCGGTACATTCATGCAGGGAATGATCCTGCTTAAACTCGTTCCAGTGTTCCCGCTGATGCGGGGTCAGAATACCGGTTCCGCCGCATAAGGGACAGGATGATTCCAGAGCCATCATCACGGCACTTCGAATAAACTCGGAACGGTTTGGAATCGTTTTCATCGCCTCCAAAAGCGATTGATCAGCTTTAAAAGTAATAATCTCAGATTTGGTCAGGCTACTTGGTTTAGTGGACAAACTTTCCTCCAAAAATGTTTAAAATGAAAAATCTATATTCATTAATACAATGTATTACCAATAAAAACAACCGTTTTGTTAATCAAATTGTTCCGCTCGTTTTCTTATATTGTTAAACCGGCTTGAAAATTGTCCCGCTTTTACATATCTTATCATATTATTACAGGAGATATTTTATGAGACGTTTATTTGTTTTTTTAATTTTTCTAATATTGATCGGATTGGCGGCTGTTTTAGGTTGTGGTGAGCCTGAGGATTTTGATTCGCTGGCAAAAGAGGGTTTGGCGGCTTATCATAAAGCTGATTATAACGAAGCGATTTATCTGTTTGGAAAAGCGCTTCATTTGAAGCCGTCGGATCGCGATATGTTATATAATATAGGATTGGCCTTTTTTAAGCTTGATTTGCTTGATTCGGCTTTGGTTTATATGCATCGGGCCGACATTCTATATCCGGCCGATTATGCCATTAATAAAGAACTATTTCGATTATGTTCGCTCACCGAGGATTACGAAGGCGCTCTTTCGGCCGTTAGGATGATGATTGCCAATGGCGAGAGCGAAGAGATGTTCTGGATTCCGCTGGCCGATTTAAACTTCTTTCTTGGTAAGTATCAATTGGCCAGAAAATATTATCAGCTTTTAATTAATGATGATCCCAATGAAGGCCGTTATCGCTGGAATTTAGCCGAATGTTTTGCCAGATTAAATAAACCGGATGAGGCGATCAGGGTATTAAAGGAGGCGGTTGCCAAGCTCGGACCAAATCCGGTGGCATATTCACAGATCGCGATAAATCATGTGACTCAAAGAGAGTTTGCTCAGGCCGAAATATATTTCCGCAAAGCAATTGAATTTGATTCGAAAAATGTATCACTCTGGATAAATCTGGCTCATACATTGGCCGAACAGGAAAGTCGTGAGAAAAAAGAAGAAGCTCTGGCTATTTATAAGCTGTATTTTATCGACACTCCGGAATTATTCAAGCTTGACTCGTTGATTAAGGCGCTGGAAATCGAGCTTGAACAGAATTAATATAAATGGAATTTCTTTTTGGTTTCTTATCTTTTAATTGAAGCCATTGGATGAAACAAAACAATCATAAACCAGATAAACCTAACTCCGGATTGGGAAAATCCGATCTGATTTCCAAAAGCAGAATTCTGATTGGTAACATCTCATCGCTTTTTATTCTTCAGGCGGCCAACTATATCTTTCCGCTGATTACCCTTCCGTATCTGGTTCGGGTTCTGGGTCCTGAGAAATTCGGACTTTATATCTTCGCTCAGACATTTATGCAATATTTTGTAATTTTCACCGATTACGGTTTCAACTATACCGCCACCCGACAGATTTCAATTGAACGAGATAACATAAAAAAATGCTCAAAGATATTCAGTTCCGTAATGCTGATAAAACTGGGGCTGACAATTATAAGTTTTGGATTGCTGGCAACTGTTATTTTTGCTTTTCCAAAATTCCGTTCCGATTGGCTGCTTTATTATGCGGCCTTTTTACTGGTTCCGGGAAATGCGATGTTTCCGCAATGGCTGTTCCAGGGAATGGAACGGATGCGCTATATTACTATAATAAATATTGTTGTTAGAGCAATAGTCACCGCGGCGGTATTTATGTTCGTACAATCCGAGTCCGATTACATTCTGGCTGTTTTAATAGTATCGATGGGATGGGTAGTGATTGGATTGACCGGAATAATAAGCGCCTTAATTCTTTTCCGTCTGCGGCCTGGCATACCATCGATTTCGCTTATCAAGCAATCATTGAAAGACGGCTGGTCGTTATTTATATCAACGGCGGCAATCAGTCTTTATACAACAAGCACTATTTTTGTCCTTGGTATTTTTTCAAATAACACTGTTGTCGGATATTTCGGTGCCGCCGAAAAGATAGTGAGAGCCGTCCGCGGGCTGTTTGTTCCAATTACTCAGGGGATTTATCCGCATGTCAGCGCCATAGTCTCTAAGTCAAAAGATGAAGCAATTGTCTTTCTGCGGAAAACATTAAAATGGATGAGTCTCGGTTCGTTTGTTTTATCGGTTTTGCTCTTTTTTACGGCGGATATAATCGTTACTCTGGGGCTTGGTCCGGAATATAAGGAATCTGTGATTTTAATTCGAATAATGGCCCTGCTGCCCTTTATTATTGCGCTCAGTAATGTATCCGGGGTGCATACGATGCTTACGTTTGGCTTCAATAAAACCTTCAGCCGGGTGGTAATATCGGCCGGTCTTTTGAATACTGTTTTGATTTTCCCCCTGATTATATTGTATCAGGCCGAAGGGGCCGCTGTGGCAGTAATGATATCCGAGATGTTTGTTGTCTCGGCCATGTTTTTTAATCTGGGGCGTAAGGGGATAAATCTTATTAGATAAAACCGGAGTTAAGCACTGTTTAAAATATTTAAAAACGAAAAATACGGACGTCTGATAGAAAATTTTTTCTCGCTTTCTATACTTCAGGGCGCCAATTATCTGCTTCCTCTTATAACATTGCCCTACCTTGTCAGGGTATTTGGAGCCGAGGGATACGGGCAGGTTATGTTCGCTTATGCGTTTATACAGTATTTTGTTATTCTCACCGATTACGGTTTTAATCTCTCGGCGACCCGTTCCATATCTGTCAACAGAGAAAACAGCGCTAAAATATCCGAGATTGCCTGCTCGGTTTTGATAATCAAAACTATTTTTATTTTTATCGGCTTTGGTATCATGTGCGGTGTTGTTTTTTCTGTGCCACAATTTCGAACTGATTGGCAATTGTTTTTACTGATGTACGGAATCGTCATCGGCCAGGCCTATTTCCCGATCTGGTTTTTTCAGGGTATGGAAAAAATGAAATATATCACGGCGCTGAATATAACGGCGCGACTGATTTTTACTATTTTTATTTTTGTATTAATACATGATAGAGGCGACTATCTCTATTACCCGATTCTCTATTCAGTCGGTTTTATTACCGCCGGAGTGATATCGCTGTATATAATTTTTAGACAATTTAAGGTAAAACCGGTAATACCATCTTTTAAAATTATTCACGGTTACTTTAAAGAAAGCACCCAGTTTTTCCTCTCAAGGGCCTCGGTTTCTATCTATACCGCCTCCAATACAATCGTTTTGGGTCTGTTTGCCGGACCGACCGCGGTCGGTTACTATGCCGCGGCCGAGCAGTTATACAAAGGTATGCAGGGATTGTTTCTTCCTCTGACAAATACGCTGTACCCATATATAGCCAAAGAGAAAAATGTGGCCCTGTTTAAAAAAATTATGACCTGGGCGGTTTTAATTATGCTGGTTATAGCTGTTATTGTTGTCTTATTCAGTGGGCTTATTACCGGACTGGTGTTTGGCGATGGTTTTGAACCGACTTCAGATTTGTTAAAATTGTTTGCCCCGCTGGCCCTGATTGTAATAGTTTCGGTTTTACTGGGATATCCGTTTCTGGCCGCTCTGGGACATGCCGAATATGCCAATTATAGTGTAATAATTGGTGCGATATGCCATATAATTATGCTATTGATAACTATTCCAATATTGAGTATCTATTCGGTTGCGATAATAACTATAATCACCGAAACAATTGTTCTTTCGGTGAGAATATATGGTGTTAAAAAACATGGCCTATGGAAGGTTGCATGATAACGTTCTTAGATTGTCAGGACATAGAATTTGGGAGTAGTAAATGAAATCAATTATTCTTGCCGCCGGAATAGGATCGCGGCTTAATCTCTCGGAACCAAAAGGATTGTTACGGTTGCCGGATAATGAAACTTTGCTTGCGCGGCAGGTTCGTATACAAAAATCTTTTGGGCTCAACAGCATCAATATTGTGGTCGGGCATAAGAATGAATTGATAAAAAAACAGATAACCGGTGTTAATTATATTTATAATCCTGATTATGCCGCCACCAACACAGCCAAATCTCTTCTTCTGGGATTACAGGATATTGATGATGATATAATCTGGAGTAATGGTGATTTGATTTATGACGAAGAAATTATCGGTGAGATTATTAAATCAGACAATAATACGGTAATAGTCAATAAGGCCGGGTGCGGCGAGGAAGAAGTAAAGTACTCAATTAATGGTTCAGGGCAAATCGTTGAGATATCCAAGGAGGTTTCCAGGCCCGATGGGGAAGCGCTAGGAATTAACCTGATTTGCCGGGAAGCGCTGACCGATTTTAAAAAGGCTCTTGAAGAATGCGATAGAAACGACTATTTCGAACGCGGTGTGCAGATTCTAATTGATGGGAAAACGAAGATACTGCCGCTTGATGTGTCTCAATACCGTTGTATCGAAATTGATTTTCCCGAAGATTGGGAAAAGGCGCAGAAGATGTTCTGCCAACTAAAAAAATGATTTATTAATTTGAAAAATAGTGATTCACAAAATACCGACCGCAAATCTACAGATTTCGATTGGGATCAAAAAAAGTGTATCGTCTCCGATCTGGACGGAACCATTTATCTCGGCAATAAACCGATTGATGGTACGGTTGAATTTATAAAAAAGTATGGCAGAAATAAGGAATTCTTCTTTTTAACCAATAACACCTCAAAGATTCCGGAGGATTATGTCGAGCGACTTAATTCATTTGGAATAGAAACCAGCAAAAATCATATCATAGCACCGCATATTCCGTTACTCAAATATTTGCGACAAGAAAAAATAACTAACATATTTTTGGTTGCCAATCAACGGTATACAGGATTTTTAAAAAGTGAACTACCTGATATAATTATAAACGATAATCCTGATGATTGTCAGGCGGTTATTGTGGCCTATGACACCGAATTAACCTATGAAAAATTAAAACAGGCGTCATTGCTCTTGCAGGATAACGGCATTAAATTTTTGGCGACTCATTGCGATAAAGTTTGCCCGACCGAACAGGGACCGATACCGGATGCCGGATCGATTCTGGCTCTTCTGGAAACATCAACCGGACGCAAACCGGAAAATATTTTTGGCAAACCTAATCAGGAGCTGTTATCTTTGGTTCTTCAGAAATATAATAGCAAAGAGATTGCCATCGTTGGCGATCGGATGTACACCGATAAGGTTCTGGCCGACAAAACCGGCATCGATTTTGTATTAGTTTTAAGCGGCGAATCAACTAGTTTTGACACCGAAAAAAACGATTCAAATCCGACGTTAATAGTAAATGATTTGGGTGACTTACTTGACAAATAATAATCACGCAAGCGGACAACAATATCAGATAAATCAGGGGCGAATATGAACCGACTCAGGCAAAGAAAGTTTATTGAATTTGTTTCCATGATGTTGTTTTCACCGGTTTATTTACTCGTCAAATTAATTCCAAAAAATAAAAATCTGCATATTTATGGTTCATCATTGGGATTGCATTTTGCCGATAACAGCAAGTATCTTTTTCTTTATGCGTCCAAAAATATTGATAAAATAAAATCGATATTTATTTCAAAAAACAAAGAAGTTGTTGATTTGCTTGCTGACAATGGCTATTTTGCCGAATATTTTTACTCAATGAATGGAATTAAAACTGTACTGAGAGCCAGGAAAGCGTTTTTAAATCATTCAGCGAGAGATATCCATCCATTGCTTTTGGGCGGGGCCGAAATTATCCAGCTCTGGCATGGAACGCCGCTTAAAAAAATCGGATATGATGCCGACTGGAGAATAAATACCGCAAAGAACCGATTAAAAAACGGTATCCGCCGAGTATTATATTTTGTGTTTCCGTTTTTGTACTATTCGCATCTGTTTGACAAAATAGTTATCTCATCGGATAATATTATCAAATCATTCCAGACTGCTTTTGGTGTTAAACTGGATAAACTTGAAATTGTCGGTCAACCTCGTAATGATTGTTTGGACACGGATTACAAATTAGACAAAAGGATTTTTCCCGAGGTTGAATATTTAAATAGCCTGAAAAATAAATTCGATATTATTGTAATCTGGTTACCTACCCATCGCCGTTTAATGCGTAAAACCATAATTGACTTGATGGTTGATTACAGCTTTAATTTGGAAACATTCGATTCATTTTTAAAAGAGAATAAAATCGGCCTAATTGCTAAACCGCATTTTCTGGAAAAAGATACTTTGTCGGATCGAGTAAAAGATAGTGACAATATTGTTGTCTATGATTTTGTTGATCCATATCCGCTCTTAAAATATTCCGATATTCTTCTTACCGACTACTCCAGCGTCTATTTTGATTTTCTTCTGACCGGCAGGCCGATAATCTTTACACCGTTTGACAAAGAACAATACTGTCAAACCGAAACCGGTTTTTATTATGACTACGATGATGTCACCCCCGGTCCTAAATGCCTCAATTGGGATGATATAAGAGAAGAGATTAAAAAGGCATCAGGTTATTTGAAAACTTCGGAATCTGATCCATATGAAGCGAAAAGATCAGAGATTTCATTTCGATTCAATTTATATAAAAACAATTTCTGTTCTCGAATCGTTGATAGATTCTTTGAATTGGATAGTTAGTAATTATATCTTTGAACACCGGCATAATATTATCATCTCCATCGGTTGCTTTTTTTTGCAAATAGATGTAAACTTTTCCTTATAAATAATTTCAAATCAGATATTTATAGATTTGAAGAATTGCTAAAATATTTGTGTATGAATAAACCAGTACAAAAAAGCCCCTTTCTTCTCAGAGCATCCATTGCCGTTATGCTGGTGCAATCATTTGTTGTCTCAACAGTTATCAAGGGGCTGGTGCCATCATATATCTTTATTCTCTTATTGTTTTTCAAAGACCTGACTTTAAATATTACCAAAGAAAGAATCCTGCGGATACTATTTAATCTGCTGAAATTTGCGGTTATCTTTATTGCCGTTCAAATTGTGATACAGTTTATAAATTCATTAACCACTCCTAATTTTAGCGGACTTATTACGATTTCAAATGAACCATCGCATGTTTCAGTTTTTAGACAATCGCTTTTCACGCAGAGTATATATTTAATGGTATCTGTTTTGTTCTTTCTTTATGTTTTGAATTATCTCAAAGTTGAAAATAATTCTGATAAATTGATTAAAATTGCCCGAATAGGAATTATCCTGTTTGTCTTATACGGATTCTATGAAATCATAGGATACCAATTAACCGGTGATAATGTAGATTTCATTTCAAATCGCATAGCTGGTGAAGATTATAATGTCGGTCATTTTCAGAGATTACCGATCGGAGACTTCATGGTTCAGCGTATGAAATCCCTATCGGCAGAACCATCAACTTTTGCATTCTCAATCGTTCCTTTTATGGTATTGTTTTATTATCGCAAAGATAAAACCTACTTACTCCTGTTGTTGACATTATTTTTATCCACTGCTACGACCGGTTTTCTGGGACTAATTTTGTTTATATTAATAGAACTGATATTCATTAGAAAATCGCAGAAATTAGTTATGGTTTTGTCCGGGATTTTTGCCATGGGACTGATAATATTTTATGACATTGTGATCAGTCTATATGATTACACGGTGAGCAAATTAGCTTTAGCCGATATATCAAGTATTGATCGCTTCGCGAAATTCACTTCACATTTTGACTTCTTTATAAATTCGGATTTATTTCATATTCTGCTGGGTTATGGTTTTGGGTATATGCATTCACCCGACGGTCTGTCAACTCTGCTTGTTAACACCGGTCTGATAGGAACATGTGCCTTTACTATGTTTTTTCTTTATCCTGTTTTTAAAATTCCACGAAACACCGATTACCGGATAGGCTTGTTTTCGGCCTTGATTATATCGGTAATACTGGTTCTTATAAGTGTATCGGAATTTTATTATATCCATATGTGGTTTCTTGGGGCGTTGGCCTGGCATGAATACGGTAAGGAACAGGCGGTCATTAATGTTGATAGTTAATTGTAGATTTCTAACCCAGAAAATAACCGGCGTTCAAAGATACGCACTTGAAGTCTCAAAGCGGTTAAAACAGATTCGTCCTGACACTCAATTTATTTCTCCTAAGGACATTATTCACACCAATGCCGCCAAACAGCTTCAAGTCGAAAAATACGGCGTTTTTTCCGGCCACCTCTGGGAGCAATATGAATTACCAAAATATATGAATAATCAGGGTAAACGCGGTCTGCTGCTTTGCTTGGCAAACACCGGTCCCTTATTATATAGAAATAAGATTGTTACTATTCATGATATCGCCTTTCTTCGGAATCCACAATGGTATTCAAAAGCTTTTTATTATTATTACAAATTTTTAATCCCCCGTATTTCCACAAATTCAAAAAAAGTAATTACCGACAGCGAGTTTTCCAAAAGAGAAATCATTGAGCAGATCTGCCTGGACGAAAGCAACATAGAGGTAATTTACGGTGCCGCTCCGTCGTCATTTAAAAAGCCGGATTCATCAATTTCTTCAGAACAAGAGGGAAAATATATTCTAACCGTATCATCATTAGCCCCAAGAAAAAATCTGAAAAGAATTATAGAGGCTTTCAAACATTTGAAATTATCCCAATATAAGCTGGTTATTGTCGGCGCCGGGCACAGGAGCCTTGGAAATAATGGATTAAATGATTTGCCGAATACGATCGGAGGAATTATATTCAAAGGACATGTTGAAGATGAGGAATTGGTAAACCTTTATAATAATGCAGAATTATTTATTTTTCCCTCATTATACGAGGGCTTTGGTATACCACCTTTGGAGGCTATGTCTTGCGGATGTCCCTGTGTTGTCTCAAATACAAGCTCTTTGCCGGAAATTTGCGGCGAGGCGGCTGAATATTGCGACCCTAATGATGTAATCGATATTGCGGATACAATGGATAAGGTTTTGAATGATATCAAATTAAAGGAACGGTTGATAGAACAGGGATTTGAACAAATAAAAAAATACAGTTGGCAAAGAACGGTTGATAAAATTTTAAAATTGGTCGATAGTTTAGTATAATCATGCGAACAGCTATAATTCATGACTGGCTAATTACATATGGAGGCGCAGAACGTGTCCTCGAAGAGATTGTGAAGATATTTCCTGACGCCGATATTTTTACGCTCTATGATTTTATCCCTCCCGATAAACGAGGCTTTATTTTGGATAAACCCACCAAAACCTCGTTTCTCCAAAAAATGCCTTTGGCTCGAAAAAAATATCGCAATTATCTGCCTTTAATGCCGCTGGCAATAGAGCAATTTGATCTATCGGCGTATGATCTTATTATCTCATCCTCCCACGCCGTAGCCCATGGCGTATTGACTTATTCGGAGCAGCTTCATATTTCATATATTAACGGGACTATGATATATGCGTGGGACCTGTATCATCAATATTTAAAAGACGGCAATTTAAAACGTGGAATTAAGGGGACTCTGGCAAAATTAATTCTTCATTACATTCGACTTTGGGATTCATCGTCAGCTAATCGTGCCAATATTTATCTGGCCAACTCCGGTTATATGTCCAGACGGATAGCCCATTTGTATGGTCGCGATTCGGAAGTAATTTATCCTCCGGTCGATGTATCCAAATTTGAGCTGCGGACACAGAAAGAAGATTATTATGTTATTGTTTCTCGATTGGTTCCCTGCAAAAGAATTGATCTTATTGTTGATGCCTTTAACAGCATGCCGAATAAAAAACTAATTATAATCGGGGACGGGCCCGAATTGCCCAAACTGAAATTCCGTGCCCATACTAATATTGAATTCCTGGGATTTCTTAACAGAGAGAATGTGAATAACTACCTAAAAAAGGCCCGCGCATTTCTGTTTCCTTCAATTGAACCATTCGGTATTGCGGTTGTCGAAGCCCTGTCATGCGGGACCCCCGTTATTGCTCTGAATAAAGGAGCGGCTGTGGAAATTGTTTCCGAAGGCGAAAATGGCCTGTTTTTCCAAAATCAATCTATTGAAGATCTTATAAGGGCCGTGAATTATTTTGAGAGCATCTCCTACTCTTTCAATCCAGCGGAAATTCGCGCCAGCGCACTGCGATTTTCATCCGAGAGATTTCGAAAAGAGTTTAAGGCATATGTTGATAAGGCAGTTGAATTACATTTTAAATTTAATGGGGGAAAACCGGCTCGACTGTCGAAAATCAGGGAAAAAATGGACACCGAATAATAATTGATGCAAACAGATATATTCACAAAGTAACAAAAGGATTTATTTTTTCGGAATATTTAGTAAATTGTATTCAGGCAGTATCGTAAAACATAATTATGGCTGTAACGAAAGATTAATATGTCCGAACAGAATGAAATATTGTCAAAACTGATTTATATCAGTCGCTTACTGGTAAAAAATATCCGCTGGGTCGCCGGTATTGTTGGCGGGATGATGGTTCTGACACTGATTATTGTTTTGATAATGCCGAACCAATACCGCTCCGAAGCCTCGATTCTCCCGACCGGCAAACAGGATAATCTTTCGGCGCTGAAAATGCTGACCGGTTTTACCGGCGTCGGTATGGACATGGATGAAAATTCATCGGCTCTTTTTCCCGATATTTTAATTTCGAATCTGGTACGCAATGCTATCATAGCGCATCGATATTCGGTTGATTTTGGGGACGGCCCGAGAAAAATAACCTTAAAGGAATATTTTGATCTGGAGAAACCGGAACGGCTTCGCGAGGCCCTTGACGAGATTACTCAAGTGGAATCTGATGACGAAACCGGAATAATTTATATCTCGATTACAACCGAAAATCCGGAATTTTCTCAACAGATATTAACTCAAACGCTGGCCGAACTGGAAAACTATAATCTGAATATTCGCCGCTCCAATGCCAAAGAGAGCGAGCTGTATCTTGAAAGAGAATTAAATGACCAGACCGAAAAACTGGCCGAATCGGAAAAGGCGCTCGAGGATTTTCAAAAAGCCAATCGGGACTGGTATGGCAGCAGCGATCCGGAAATTCTGATGAATCTGGGTCGGCTCAAACGGGATATCGAAATAAATTCGCAGACCTATCTATTACTCCGGGAACAGTATGAAATGGCCCGGCTGACGGCCCAAAAAGATGTCCCGATTGTTCGAATTCTCGATAGGCCATCATTACCAACTTTAAAAAGCAGTCCCCGCAGGACAATTATTATAATATTATGCGGGATGGTGGCGTTTATTTTATCTTTCGGATTTATTATAATCTCAGACGCTTTCAAAAGGGTGAGTGATCAATCGACCCAGGAATCTTTGGGTACATTGGGCAATGATCTTGCCAGGGCTTTTCCGGCGGTCAACCGGCTTCTATTAAAACGTAAAAATAAAGCCACAATAGATTCATCGCCTTCCGATCAAACCGGCGACTGATTATCTTAATAGAGCACTATCAATTGAATTATTATCGTTCGATCTGTGCAGAACATATATTGACTTGTCCTCTCAGACCTGTTATTATCTATTGTTTAGGCGGTTTTATTGAGTAATAAGGCAATAATGAACGATCTTGACAAATTTGAAAAAAGAATTGCGGTAACCGGTGGAGCCGGTTTTATCGGCGCCAATCTCTTGTTGTTTATGGTGCCAAAATATCGGCAATATCTTTTTGTCAATATTGACTGTCTGACCTATGCGGGTAATCTGTTATCGCTTAAAATAATCGAAAACGATCTCAATTATCGTTTTGAAAAAATCAATATCTGCGATTTTAATGCACTTGAAAGCTGTTTTGAAAAGTATCAAATAACCGATATTATTCATCTCGCCGCCGAAACCCATGTCGATCAATCAATTTCCAACCCGTCCGAATTTGTCGCCACAAATATCTTCGGCACCTTTAATCTTCTGGAGTTGTCCCGTCAGAGAATTGAAAAGAATAGGAATTTCCGTTTTCATAATGTTTCCACAGATGAAGTTTTCGGCTCGCTGGATGGATCGGGTCAGTTCACGGAAGAATCACCATACCGACCCAATTCGCCTTACTCGGCCACCAAAGCCGGGGCCGATTATCTGATAAGGGCCTATAATAAAACATACGGTTTGAACAGCATTGTTACCAATAGCACTAACTGTTTTGGGCCTTATCAGTTTCCTGAAAAGCTTACTCCGCTGGTGATAAGAAACGCTCTGGCCGGAAGACCGATTCCGGTGTACGGCGATGGTTTAAATATTCGCGACTGGCTTTATATTGAGGATAATTGCCGGGCGATTGATCTGGCTTTCCATAAGGGTCAGGCCGGTTTGACCTATAATATCGGCGGCCGCAATGAAATAAAAAATATTGAGCTGGTGAAAAATATATGCCATATTATCGATGATCTCTGCGGCGGCGGGCCGCGCGAAGAGTTGATAGAATTTGTAAAGGATCGTCCCGGTCACGACCGGCGATATGCCATCGACCCGACTTTTATCGAAACCGAATTGGGGTGGAAAGCAAAACAGAGTTTTGACAAAGCTCTGGAGAAAACGGTTCAATGGTATCTTGACAATTTGGATTGGACGGAAAGCTGTATTGACGGCCGCTATCTTAAATATTATGAAGAAATCTATTCAAATCGCTAAAAACAGACCTTTTACTACGGAGCAATGATGAAGGGTATTGTTCTGGCCGGGGGGAACGGCAGTCGGCTTTATCCGATTACGCAGATAACAAGCAAACAGCTTTTACCGGTTTATGATAAGCCGATGATATATTACCCGCTTTCGACTCTAATGCTTATCGGTATCAGAGAGATTTTGCTGATATCAACGGCTAAAGATCTTCCGCACTTTAAGAGTCTTTTCGGCGATGGTGCCCGGCTTGGATTGGATATCAGTTATGCCGTTCAGGAAAAAGCGGAGGGTATCGCTCAGGCACTGATTATTAGCGAAAAGTTTATTGGTGAAGATAATGTTACCCTGATACTGGGCGACAACATTTTCTATGGCGATTATCGCTTTCTAAAAAAGTCGCACAATTTTGAAGGCGGCGCCAGGATTTTCAGCTATTATGTCAACGATCCGGAACGGTATGGGGTCCTGGAATTTGATAATGAGGGCAATTCAATTTCCATAGAAGAAAAACCGGATAGTCCCAGATCCAATTATGTAGTAACCGGATTGTATATGTACGACAGCGAAGCTCCCAAATTCGCCCGGGAATTGAAACCGTCAAAACGGGGTGAGCTGGAGATTACCGACATTAATAAAAAATATCTAGAAAAAAGCAAACTGGAGGTAGTCAAACTTGGGCGGGGTATAGCCTGGCTCGATACCGGAACCGCCGAAAGTATGCTGGCGGCCAGCAATTTTATAGCCACCATTGAGAAACGTCAGGGATTGAAAGTTGCCTGCCTTGAAGAGATTGCTTATCGCATGAAATTTATAGACAAAAAACAGATGAAAAATCTTGCCGATAATATGGCCGACAATTCCTATAGGGAGTATCTCCTTGATATTATAAAAGAGGTAGATAGTGAACGATAAAATATTGATTACCGGGGCGACCGGGCTTTTGGGTGTCGATTTAATGGCCGTCTTAAAACAGGATTACCGCGCGATGGGTGTCTCGACGGCTAATTTCGACATACGGGATTATGATAAGGTTGCCTCTTTTCTTGATCGTATGAAACCCGATATCGTTCTTCATGCCGCCGCCTGGGCCGATGTTGATGGCTGTGAGGAACAAAAAGACAAAACCATCGCTATTAATGCGGACGGGACAAAAAATATCGCCTTGGCCTGTAAAAATGTCGGCGCCCGGATGATTTAT
>CBFCZE010000012.1:0-36119 GCA_965602655.1 uncultured bacterium | reverse complement strand
GGTCGCAGTAATAAGTAATGTCTCACCCAGAGCTGTATCCGGTACGATCCAGAATGTTTCAAAATCTCCGAAATCATCGGTGGATAAATCCCATGGGTCATATATCAGCAGATCCGGCGTATCACCATCCAAATGAGTAATTTGCACCGTAACGGTTTCATATGGCTGAAATGCCACCCCAATTATAACAACTGAATCGCCGGGCGGATAATCAGCCCTATCTGTGAATACCTCTGCAGCAAAAGCCGCTGATGATGTTAATGTTATGAGGCAGAATAACATCAAAATCGTTTTCAAAATTGTGTGCTCTTTTGATTTGATTTTTGATTGCTTAATCCGGTAGCGATGTTTCATTGGATCCCGCTCCTATAGTAAAAATGAGTATATTTTCAAAATTGGACGTATTTCCCCTTTTATCAAGATAAATCTCTCCAAAATCTAATCCTGCTGCGTTACCGCACATGTTATTTCCTTTGGCCAGAACTTGTGGCCGAAAGCAAGAATGAGAATAAATTTCTATACAACCTAAATATAACAATACTAAATAGTTAGTCAAGCAAAAAATGCTTTATTTAAGGGATTTTCCGGAGTTTTTTTGAGTAATTTTCCTAAGGAAATATGCAATAGATTGCAAATTAAAAAAATTTGCATTTCAAATAATTATTATCAAGTAGCTTATGTTAAAAAACTAAAGGTTTACTATAAATTAGGGATATTGTCAAAGAATTTCTGTGTCCATTATATTTGTTCTTTTTAAACCAATTTTTTGAAAGATATAATGAGGAATTTTTATTATAATATTTACGCAGTTGAACCATATTCAATTGTGGTTGCAAACCCGACTCAAATTATTGGATCCAGACTCGGGAAAAAGAATCGGCTGGAATTGAATTTCAGACCAAAGAAGTTAAGTATTCCTGACAATTCTCACCTTGAAATTAACAATCTCCCAACCGAAGAATGTATTGGAAGCTAACTCGGGAAATTTATAGGTTATATAAATATTTTGACCTAATATATTGTCGTTTTAATACTTACGATAACTATTCGGGAAAATTCGGAACAGTAGTTTAATTGACTGATTTAATTTTTTTAACCGAATCAATAATCGGAATAATACCAATCACCGGGATTCCCAGATGTTCTTCGACATCCTCAACACGCTTGAAGGAGTTATCCATTAGCTCTATCATTAAAGCTAATCCACCGCCAACAATAAATCCAAGAATAATGCCCATTATTATCAACTTCGGTTTGTCAGGTCTAATTGGATAAAGGGGAAGCTGGGCCGGCTGAATAACCTTAAACACCGATTCCCTTAAAATATCCTCCTTCATGGTGGCGCTTTCCTGTTGCTGTCTAAGTCGATCACGAATTTCTTGGGCCGCGGTAACTTCCCGATTCAGCTGATCAAGTCGCGCCTGATACTCGGGTATAAGACCGATATTATTTTGAAGTTCGACGTAACCCAGTTCAAGGTTGTTCTTTTTTGAATATAACATATCAAGACGGGTACGAGCATTCATGAGATTAATTATATTTGCCTGAGTTGATTCTCCATATTCTGAATACTGGATTTTTACCAACCGTTCATTTTCAGCTTCCAAATTATCCACGTAGGAATAAAGGCGAGCTCTGAAATTAAGAATTTCAGCGGAATTCCATTGATGCTTCATCATTAAGCTACTAATTGAATTGAGATGGTTTTGCATTTCCCTTTTTAACCGCTTATAATCAGATGACTCTTCCAACGTAATCCTTCCCGATGGTATCTCTGTTATTTTTGCCAAAATCTGCCGTGCTTCCTGCTCCCAATCGGAAATTTCTAATTCGTTAGCACCTATTTCTGAATTGATAAGGCGCCGGTTTTCATCGGATATAATCAACTCATTAAGTTGAATACTGATAAATTCTTTCTCAAGTGCTGTTCTTGCGGCTATTTTGTTTTCAAGATCCGGTTCATATCGTTCTAATTGCTCATAAGAAAAGTCCTGCGAAACCCGAATTTCGCTCATCTGCTGTTTTCTTTTCTCTTCAATAAATATCTCTCCCAACGACTTCGCCATATCTTGAGTCAAAAAAGGATCATTAGCTTCGGTAGTTATTTTAACCTGATCAAGACCTGAAAATTCGATTTTAATTTTTTCTCGCAACTTATCTAATATTAAAGTAAATTTAATTTGCTCTTTTGTTAAATGAGTCATATGTGATTGCATTTTCTCGGCCGTTTCGTCAAGAGCGGCATCCTGATCTAATCCCAATCGATCAACCAGCTGATGAATATACGGAGTTGAGACAATCTCATTTTGAAGCGATCTGAGTTCATCCCGCTGATTCATATTTCGTCTTGAGCCATAAGCATCGTCTCCGATATACCTCTGAAGCTCGTTGGACAGATTAAATGACTTGCCAATCCATATTATTATCGATGTCTCATAAGCTGGCTGAACAAAATAAGATCCTGCATATGCTACACAGGCAACCAGAATCGTCGGAAGGATAATAAGCCATTTTCTCTTCCAGATAATTGATCTTATTTCCCCGATATCAATTTGATCTTTTCTTTTTGTGTTCATTTTCATCAATAAGCTACTGTCAATATCAGCAATAGCAAGAAGTTTAATCTTTATGCCAAGATATTAATAAAAAGATTGCCTTGTAAAGCTAAAATCCTTTCATTTAAGGAATTATTTTTTAAAAATACTCCAATCTCTTTCAATCGCCGGTGGCGGTACCCGAATATGTTCGGTTGAATTAAATTTTGAATCAAAATCGCGGAATACCCTTTTTACCTGCTCTTTTTTAAGGTCCAGTGCTTTTGTTACATCATTGATGTTAACCTTATACTCCCAACAATAAAGAAGCGGGTCAAGGATATCAAAAGGCAGTCGAAAATAAAAGTCCTGGTCGGATACCGGAAGGCTGAATGTATCGGAACTTGGTGTCCTTTCCATAATCTCTTTAGGCACACCAAGATACTCCCCCAATTGATATATCTGTTTTTTATATAGATGGGAAACGCATTCAACATCGGTGCCGCCATCGCCAAATTTGCAGTAATCTCCAAGCAAAAATTCAGTTTTATTGGTCGTCCCGGCCACCAAATAGTTATTCTGTTCGCCCCAATAATAAAGTGCTATCATTCGCGCCCGAATTTTAACATTAGCCGCGGCCGTAATAGAAAGAAATTGTTTTTTTGATAACCGTTTTTCCTTTTGATTTCCCTGCCCGTCATCAATCCGAAGGGTATAAAAATTGTATCGATCAGCTTCTAATAGGTTTTGGGGAAGATAGATATTGAATTTGTAATTATCGTCAAATTCCGGGAAAATCTCCCGAATAATTTGATTGCGGTTGGCATATGCCTGATAACTATCAACCATATCGGTTAGTTCAACTGTCTTAAATTCTATACCCAACTTGTCAATTATCAGCCTGGCATATTCTGCCGAAACCGGATTTGATTCTTTTTCGGGTAAAATAAGACCAAAAACCCTCTCTTTTCCGACGGCACGGGCAGAAAGCGAGGCCACTACGGCTGAATCGATTCCTCCACTGATGCCGACAATAATGCCGTCCCTTTTGGGAACGCTTCTAACAGATTTAAGCAGAAAATCTTGCACCTGTTCGGCTTCATATTCGGCATCGATTTTGAAAATATCCCTACTAAAAGTCATTTATCTTCGCCTCATATATTTAGTATATCAGCTAAATTCCGGCCAATTTGGCCTTATCAATTTTACCGGATCGATGTTTTGGCAGAGATTCCAGAAACTCTATATATTTCGGGACCATAAAATCGGCCAGTTTTCCCCCGCAAAACTTCTTTATATCTTTGGGCGTTCCAATACACCCTTTCTTTAAAACGACCACAGCCTTAACCGCCTCGCCAAGGATATCATCTTTAACACCAAAAACGGCCACTTCGGCAACATCCTCATTTTCCAAAATCCGTTCTTCAATTTCCTTAGTACTTACTCGATTTCCGGCGGCTTTAATAATCTCCTTTTTCCTGCCGATAATATATATATAGCCATCCTCATCCTCTTTGGCAAAATCACCAGTATATAAACGGTTATCTCTAATTACCTGATTCTCTTCATCATCATTATTCCAGTATCCCAGCATAACATTATCACCGGCAACGGTCAGCTCCCCGACTTCCCCAGCGGGAACCTCAATACCTACTTCATTCATAATTCTGACATCAACTCCTGAAATAGGTATCCCGATTGAACCAATTTTTTCGTTAAGTTTGTCCGGAGGCAAAAATGTTACCCGTGGTGATGCCTCTGTTTGTCCATACATAATGAAAATCTGTTTATTCGGAAATGCCCTGATAAGCCTTTTGATTATCTCCGGCGCCATTGAGCCTCCGGCCTGAGTAAAATATCGCAGGCTGCTAAAATCTCTCTTTGAAAATGTTGATTTGTTCAATAGAATCATAAAATTTGATGGCACCCCTGAAAAACCGGTCACCTTTTCTTTTTCCATTGTATCCAGAACAAGTTCCGGATACATGAAATTATTATTAATGACAACAGTTCCACTGGATGCAAAATGGGTCATGAGAAGTGAATTTCCATATATATAATAAAATGGCATAATTACCATAACCCTGTCTTCAGGCCCAAGCTTCAAATACTCAACCGTTGCATAGGTGTTGGACAATAAATTTTTGTGTGAAAGTTTGACACCCTTAGGTGTGCCAGTGCTTCCTGATGTATAAAATATGGCGGCTAATTCGTCTGAAAATTCCTCGGAGTACTGCTTATAATTGGAAGATGGGAATTCCTCCTGTTTTTCAGCGTCAATATCGGCCAGTCTGCAAAATTCTATTCTCTCAAAATCGGCATTTATATCCCCATCGGAAATTATATACCTAAGAGAACTTCCCGATTCCACAATTTTGGTCAAAAAACGATGATATTTTGGATGAACAATCAAGGCTTCAGCAGAGCAATCTGAAATAATATAACCCAGCTTATCAGGCTTCTGCGACGTATCCAGTGGGACGGCCACATATCCGGCCTTGAAAATGGCAAAAAACAATCCAACATAATTAATTGAATTTTCATATAATATTGCGACTCGAGAACCTTTGGGTAGATCCAGGCTATCCAGATACCGGGCGAATGAATTATAAAGCTGATATAGTTTCTGATAGTCTATCCTGCTTTCCTGATGAATTATGGCGGTTCGCTCACCGAATTGAAAGGCACTTTTTTCCAATAAATTATAGATCTTCATATTATCATGAAATGTCATCAGACCCGGGAAACAGGATAATAGAAAGTAAAATAGACTAAATATTCTGCCGGGTTAATAAAGACATCATCCCATATTGCCAGTTTTTCTGGTTATAAAACCAACCAGATTATTAATTGAGTCAAGATTTTCGGGAGTCATTTCCTTGTCTTCAATCTCAAAATTATATTGCTCCTCAACAAAAGAAGTCAATTCAAGAACTCCTGTGGAATCGACAATCCCTTTTTCCATAAATGAATCAGAATCATCAAATGTTTGCTCAGTACTTCCGAATAAAAAGGATTCCACAATAAATTCTTTCAGGGCGGAGCGAATTGTTGATTCATTTAAAACCGGCATCTATATCCTTCCTGCAAATATCTTCTTTATAAATTTCTTTTTCGACAAATATATACCAATATTTATACGTTGGCCATCAGCGGTTCTCGGCGTAAATATTCAGTCGCAATAATTTTTCTTTTTATGTTAGTGTATCCTGTTTCTACTTGCTCAACCGATAATCCAAGTACCTCCGCTGCCTTTTCCGGCGAAATATTATTTTCCATAGCATACCAGAGCATGTCCATTCTATAAAAATCAAGGCCGAAAAAGAACTCTTCCTGGGTAACCTCGGCGCTATAAGTATCGGTGGTCGGCGTTCTATTGATTATTTCAGCAGGAACACCCAGATATTCCGCCAATTGAAATACCTGAATTTTAAACAGATGTCCAATTGGCTTTAAATCGGCTCCGCCATCACCATATTTGACAAAAAATCCCTGCTGGTGTTCATCTTTATTTCCGGTTCCAACCACCGCCCAGTTCCTTTTTTCAGCATGATAATAAAGCGTTGTCATTCTTAATCTTTGCTTGAAATTTGAGGCGGCAACTATTTGCAAATATGCCGACGGCGGCATTCTTTTTGTTTTCTTCTCCCCCGCTTCATTTTCGATACAGAGAGAAAAAACATTGAATGTCTTTTTTTCGAGAATATTAGTCGGAATAATAATTTTGCAATTCCAATTCTCATCGAATTCCGGAAAAACCTGCTTGATAGCTTCATTTCTCTCTGAATAACACCCCAATCCGGCCAATCCTTTGGTAATATCTTCTTTGATAGTCTCGAAACCAAATTTCTCACCCAATTTTCTGGCCAGTTTTTCACTTTCGCCTGATGATTCTTTTTCAGGCATCATTATGCCCAAAACCTTGTGTGGGCCAAGTGCTTTAGCACATAATGCGGCCACTACAGAAGAGTCAATTCCGCCGGAAATCCCAACGACGGCACCGCCCTTTTTGAGGGTGCTACCAATTTGACTTAAAATCAAATCAGATAATTGATTTGAGACTTTTTCGGCATCAATCCTTAGACTATCTTTATTAAAAGGCATCAGCATTTCTCTTCTAAAACATATGTTTAAACCGCGTTTAAATACCGCGTAAAATCTTAAACAATTCCGATTAATATATCAAATAAAATTGTTCTGGCTTCAAAACAATTAAATACTATTTCAATTAACCGTAATACAGTTATCGACTTACAATAAATTTTCTAAAGCAGATATTTCCTGTTGAGTATAATCAAAATTCACTATTTTTCAGATTACAGCGCCGATTAAGGAAAAGCCGATTTACCTATTTGTCCGCCCGGTACATATATATCCAAATCCCAGCTTTTTCACTTTGTCGCCATTATAAATATTTCGAGTGTCGAAAATTATCGGTTTCTTGATTTTATATTTAATATTTTCAAATTGAAGATCACGAAATTCATTCCACTCGGTCATAATAATAACCATATCAGCATTCTTACAGGCCGAATAGGAACCGTTATAATAATTGATTCCGGGCAGTTCCTTTTCTGCAAGTTCCATTGCCGCCGGATCATAGGCACTGATTTCCGCACCTTCCTCTATCAATCTTCGGGCAACATAGATGGCCGGTGCTTCGCGGATATCATCGGTATTGGGTTTAAACGATAAACCAAGCAGACATATCTTTTTTCCTGATAGCTGTCCCAAAGCCTTTTTACATTTTTCTACCACCTGCTCCTTCTGACGCCGGTTCACATCCACTACGGCCTTGGCCAATTTAAAATCGTAGCCCAAATCATCCGCCAAATGAACCAATGATTTAACATCTTTGGGGAAACAGGAACCGCCAAAACCGGGACCGGGGTGTAAAAATTTTGGTCCGATCCTTTTATCCATACCCAGCGCTTTAGCCACCTGATAAACATCAGCCGACGCAATATCGCAGAGATTGGCAATTTCGTTGATATATGATATTTTTAAAGCCAGCATAGTATTGGCCGCATATTTAATAATTTCAGCCGTTTCATTGGTGGTGCTGATAATCGGCGTATCCAAAAGATATAAAGGGCGATAAATATCTCTGATGATTGCCAGGGCGCGTTCAGAATCACAACCAAGAACAATCCTATTTGGTCGTAAAAAATCTTCAACCGCCGCACCCTGCCTTAAAAATTCCGGATTGGAAACGACATCAAAATCAGTCTTTTTTGAAATATTTCTGCCTATAAGTTGTTTTAATTCATGCGCGGTTCCAACCGGAACCGTACTTTTTATTGCTATAATTTTATATTCGGTCATACATTCGGCAATCTGTTTGGTTACGTCATGTATGGCGGTGAGGTCGGTTGAGCCATCTGGATTTTCCGGAGTTCCAACGGCGAGAAAAATTACCAGACATCTGTCAACCGCGTCTTTTAGATCAGTGGAAAAATGAAGTCGACCCAGTTTAACATTTCTTTTTATTATTTCTTTTAAGCCGATTTCGTAAATTGGCACATCGCCTTTTTTCAACCGGTCTATTTTATCCTTTTCCTTGTCAACGCAAATCACATTCATGCCGAAATCAGAAAGACAGGCGCCCGCTACCAGACCGACATAACCGGTTCCGACCATACAAGTATTCATTTATTACCTCTGCTTATTTTTATACCAGGTTATAAATTTTTGCAAACCGTCATCAATAGAAATTTCCGGCCTAAAATCAAACATCTCTGATGCTTTGGAAATATCAGCATAAGTCTGATTAACATCGCCGGGTTGATCCGGTTTTGCTATTAATTCAGCTTTTCTATCAAGAGCCGTTTCAATCTTTTTTATCAACTCATCCAGCCTGACCGTATCGGATCGGCCGAGATTAAATATTTCATAATCAAAATCTTTTTGGCGGCACTTTAGAATCCCTGACATTATATCATCAATATAAGTATAGTCACGGCGGCTTTGTCCATCACCAAACATGACAATCTCTTCGCCATGATATATTTTATCGGTAAACATGTGAATAGCCATCTCAGGCCTCTGCCTAGGACCATAAACGGTAAAAAAGCGCAAACAAACCGCCTTAATATTATATAAATGATGATAAGTATATACCATTAGTTCACCCGCTTTTTTAGTTGAGGCGTACGGCGAGATCGGATTATCAACCGGATCGTCCTCACTAAAAGGCAGTTTTGGATTATTTCCATAAACTGAAGATGAAGAAGCGAATATGAATTTGGGTGTCTTATACCTGCGGCAGGCTTCCAGCAGATTCATGGTCCCATTCAAATTTACATCCTGATATAAAATCGGATTTTTTATTGATGGCCTGACCCCGGCCATGGCGGCAATATGAATAATTTCATCAAAGTCATATTTATCAAAACATTCATTTACGACCTTTTCATCCCGTATATCACCTTCAACAAGATTGTAGTTGGAATAGTCCTGACAGAGTTTAATATTCTCTCTTTTAATGGCCGGGTTATAAAAGTCATTAAAATTATCCAGAACGGTAACCTGCAGACCAATTTCCAAAAGTCTTTCCGTTAGATGAGAACCGATAAATCCGGCTCCGCCTGTTATCAGAATCGATTTTGACAATTCAACCTCATAAGTTCCAAAGAGTTGGAATTTAATATCATTGAGAAACAAGGTCAAGGCTTATTGGTCAGTTTCAGATCAAATTATTTGCGACTCATTCTATAATCTTGCAAAGCCGAATAAATTTAATAAATTAATATCATGATATTTTTATGGCGGGAAATTCATAATCTTTTTTAGAACGGAGTTAATTATGGCCGGCAATAGAGTAGAAAAATTTAAAAAAGAAAGAGATTCGCTAAATGAAATTGTAATGAAATACGCTGATCTCAATTTGAAACGGTTTTACGGTCTCGACGATAAGGTATATCGTGACAATGCTTTACCGGCAAGAACAAAAGAGTTATTGGGTCTGGTCGCCTCGCTTGTCCTAAGATGTGATGATTGCATATTATATCATCTGATTCAATGCCATAAAAACAATATATCAGATAATGAATTAGAAGAGGCCCTCACAATTGGTCTGGCCGTTGGCGGTTCAATAACGATACCGCATCTTAGACGGGCTTTCCGGGCCTGGGATGAATTGAAAGAGCATAAAAAATGACAAATAGCCATAATGCAATTCCGGACAATCTACTTTCTGTCATAAAAAATATTATTGCCAATTCAGAAAAAAGAGACGCCAAACTTCAAAAGGTATGTGATCTTCTCCACCGATCTATTCACGGTTACGATTGGGTTGGATTCTATCTTGTTGATCCGGTCAAAGACAGGAAGTTAATACTTGGACCGTATGCCGGTGAACCAACCGAACATGCCAGGATAAATTTCGGACAGGGGATTTGCGGACAGGCCGCTGAGAAAAAAGAGACTATTATCGTTGACGATGTCTCAAATGAAACAAATTACCTTTCCTGTAATATCAATGTGAAATCCGAAATTGTCCTGCCGATTTTCAAGAAAGATAAAATTATCGGCGAATTTGATCTAGATTCACACACACCGAACCGTTTTGATAATCGAGATAAAAACTTTTTATCAAAAGTAATAGAAATTATTATTCAAATTTTTTGAGAATATTCTATGTAAAATTCCCACATTTAATTAATCAGATTTCTCTTCTTCTGCGGCCTTGACACTATCAATCCGTTTTTGCCATTTATCCATTTGCGGTAATTTATCTATCAGTTCTTTAACTCTTAATGAGTCTACCTCAGGAGCATCTTTCAAGTATATTTCAAACTGTTTTTTGGCATCGCCATACCGTCTCATTTTTTCATAAGTAACACCCAAGTTGTATCGGGCTTCTCTAAATTTTGGGCTTAGAAATATGGCCCGCAAAAAATCCCTTTCGCCCTTTTCCAATTCACTAAGCTTCAAATGCGCCAATCCCCTGTTGTAAACGGCATCAGTATATTTTGGATCAATATTGATAGCCTGATTATAATTTTGAATCTCTGATCTTAAGTTCTCCTTATAAACCAAAGAGTCTTTGGCATTAAAGGCGGCGGCCATCCTTGTATTATAAATTAGCCCCAGATTATAATATGCTTTGGCGTATCGAGGATTAAGTTCGATAGCTTTTGAGAAATCATCAAAAGCACTGTCATAATTTGTTTTTCGATAAAAAATAAGACCACGGTTATAATAAGCATCCGCATATTCGGGACTCAGCTCAATCGCCCTATTATAATCTATCAATGCATTATCTTTATCATCGGTTTTGGCATAAGCCAATCCCCGGCTATAGTAGGCCTCGGGCATTTTGGGATCAAGTTCGATTCCTTTTGTAAAGTCCGGAATGGCCTGATTAAATTTAGTCTGCATACCATATATTATTCCGCGCTGAATATACAACGGAGCATATTCGGTGTCTTCCCAGATTGCTTCGCTGAGTACTGATTCAGCTTCAACAAACTGACGTTTTGATATCAGTTCCCCACTAAGTGCCATAACACTGTCGGAGACTTCATGCTGGGCCGAAATTGCAGTCGTTAGTATCAATCCTGCTCCGATAATATAAATCAAATTTTTAAAAAGTTTTTTTAACGAAATACTCATTGAGTCGACTCCTTCCAAGTATTGATAATTATTTTTCTCATAACCTTTTCCAAAATAGTCCATTTGGGTAATATAATCAAACTATAATTGGTTTTAATTTAAATTGAATTAACACTGATTAGTTCCCAAATATTTTGCCATCTTTAATACTCAAATCCAACGAAGCATTTATTTAGTAGATTGGTCTTTATTGCTGTTAAATATCTTTGCCGCTCTCAGAGCTGTTTTTTTAATATAATCCTCGACTGGCACCGATAGTTTTTCGCCGGTTCCCACTTCAAACAAAATATTGTCAAAAGATTTTGTCTTATTGATATAGGAGCGCATCCGAGCCCAGTCTATATTACCGTCGCCCGGCACCAAATGGTCATCTGAGGACCCATTATTATCGGAGAGATGACAGGTAATCAGTCGTGAATAATACTTTTTTAGCAGATGAAAAGGTAATCCGCTCATATTCTCATGTGAGCTGTCATAACAAAAACCAATTTTATTTTGATCAAATATGTTCAATAGCTGTTCAGCTATCCACGATCCTCTGTCGTCCGGCAGATTTTCCACGGCAATTTTGACATTGTTGGGTTTTCTACTGACAATCTTTTCAATCGATTCAGCCGCCAGTGAAAGCGCTTTTTCCTTCTTTTCTTTCAGATAATGATGTGGGTGAAGGATGGCAATCGGGATATTATTTTCGGCTATATAATCCAGAAACCTAAGATTATTTTCAATTGTTTTAAGACGTTCCCCATCAGAAGGATTTGCCAGATCATAATCATTACCGAATGGAATATGAATCGAATCAACCTGAAGATCGTATCTACTGGCCAATTTAATTAGCCCCCTCATCTTACTTTTATCCGGAAAAAAATTGTGTTTAAAATCGGCGCCGATTGAAACAAAGTGGAATTTATATTTGGAAAACAACCTGAAAAGAATTTCCAATTCAATTGAGTAATCAACGGTAGTTGATATTCCAAATCTATACTGTTTCTTTGCCATGGGGCAAATTAAATCAGACAAAAACCAAAGGCAATAAAAAATAGCCGGATTATTAATCCGGCTATCAAATAATTCGCTTCAGACTACCCCTGCTTTTCTAAAGCGAACTCAGATTCAAGCAATCACTGCTTTCCTTTGACCCCTTTTGCCCCTTTATTATCAATACAAATCTTGCGTCGCCCCTCATTTGATTAACCATTGTATATTGTAAGCATCTGACATGCCAAAAATGGGATAAAATTTTTGCCATTTATTTTAATGATTGCGGTATATATTATTATACCAAATATTCTAATAAATTTTTCTGCCGGGATTTGGCGACAATTTGATTTATGATTTCAGATTGGAACGTATAATGAAACAATGATTAATTATGAAACAAAAGTCTTAAAAATAATCTTAGATTTCTGAGTAAGTCGGGGTGGACAAATATCTTTCTCCGGTATCGCAGACAAAAGTAACAATAGTTTTGCCTTTGTTTTCAGGTCGCGAAGCCACTTTGATGGCCGCGGCAATATTGGCCCCTGATGAAATTCCAGCCGGAATTCCTTCTTCTCTAATCATACGACGAGTCGTTTCAATTGCTTCATCATTAGAAACGGTCAATATTTTGTCAATCAGATCCAAATCCAGAATATCCGGCTTAAATCCCGCCCCAATTCCCTGAATGGGATGCGGGCCCTTCTCACCTTTTGACAGGAAAGGCGACGCCGCCGGTTCAACGGCAATTAATTTGATTTCAGGATTTTTTTCTTTTAAGAATCCTCCGGCTCCGGTAATAGTCCCTCCGGTCCCTATGCCTGAGACAAGAATATCAATTCGGCCGCCGGTATCATTCCAAATTTCCGGACCGGTCGTAACCTCATGAGCATAAGGATTGGCCGGGTTTTTAAATTGCTGAGGCATAAATGATCCGGGAGTTGATTCGACAAACTCTTCGGCCTTCTTTAAAGCACCCGACATTCCATCCGGTCCGGGCGTGAGGATGAACTCCGCGCCCAGCGCCTTCAATAGGGCTCTGCGCTCAACCGACATTGTCTCCGGCATTGCCAATATTAGCTTATATCCTCGCGCGGCGGCAATAAATGCCAAAGCAATTCCGGTATTTCCTGAGGTTGCTTCTATAATGGTGGTTCCATTTTTGATAAGGCCTTTTTTTTCGGCATCATCAATCATAGAAAGAGCAATTCTGTCTTTGACGGAAGAGCAGGGATTGAACGATTCTAATTTGACAATTATTTTTGCCATTAGGCCGTCTCCGATCTGGTTTAGAACAACCATCGGAGTCCGGCCAACTAGCTTTGTAATATCGGAAACAATATTATCTTTCACGCTAAAACAAACAAACTACATGATATACGTCTTGCGCCCGGATTTGACAGCCTCAAGTAATTTGGAGATTTTAATTGATTTTAAATAATCAACCATCTTCTTTTCAGCTTCTTTCCAAACGTTAATATAAGCGCCTGGAGTCTTCTTGTTTCCCATAGGTGATTCTGTCTGAGCAAAAATTATTTTGCCTTCGAACACAGTGACTATATCCCAAACCGTAATTTTGTCCGGTTTTTTCGAAAGAACATAGCCCCCTTTCTTTCCACGAATGGCATTCACCATCCGAGCCCTTCGAAGCTGTGACAACAACAGTTCCAAATACCTAACAGGTATGTCCTGTTTGGCAGCGATCTGTTTTGCCTGAATATGCCCCTTGCCATAAGCATCTGCCAAAGCAACAATTGCTTTCAGACCGTAATGTGATTTTAAAGATACCATATACTTTTCCCCTTATAAGTTTAGGACAATTAACAATATATTACGCTTGTTGTCAACAAATGTTTGAATTCCGGTTTAATAATTGTATTTTTTTCTTTATTCTATTATTTCTTCAATACTTCTATTAGATTATATAACAAATTCCGAAAATAATTGCCATAATATTTTAGAAATAATTTATTTTGCCCAAATTGGAAATTCTGATAGATTAATATTGAAAACATATGGTCCCAGAAAATACACGCTTAGAGTTATCAAAACCACACCAATAAGATTAAGTAATATGCCGGTTCGGACAAGGTCTTTTATTCTGATTCGATTTGTCCCAAAAATAATAGCATTGGGAGGTGTTGCCACCGGAAGCATAAAGGCACACGATGCCGAAAGAGTGGCCGGTATCATAAGCAGTAACGGATTTAACTGAATAGCCACAGCCAGCGATCCCAAAATTGGCAAAATCATTTCTGTTGTCGCCGTATTGGATGTTAATTCGGTTAAGAATGTCATCATGAGACATATTCCGCCAATTATTAATAGCGGAGGGAATTGACTAAAACCTGTTAGTTGACCACCCATCCAAATAGCCAGACCGGATTCCTTAAAGCCGCTGGCCAGGGCAAAACCGCCGCCAAATAAAATCACAATTCCCCACGGTAATCTGACAGCCGTCTTCCAATCCATTATTCTCCCGCCTTTTTTTTGCCGCGATGGAACTAAAAATAATAACAGAGCTATAAATATGGCAATTGTACCATCATCAATAAATCCGGAAACCGGCATAATTGACGTCCATCCAGGAATTTCAAAACTGCCGATATTTATGTTTTTCCTTAATAACCAGAGAACGGCAAGAAGAACAAAGGCGCCCAATACGACTGTTTCTTCATAACCTATTTTCCCCAGCCGGCGATATTCTTCTTTGAATATTGAGCGATCTGTTTTTATTGCCTTTTGCCCGCGGGCATACATCCAGACCAATAGTCGCCAGGCAATAAATAAAAATATCAGCGCAAACGGAAAACCAAATACGAACCACCCGGCAAATGTTATTTCCGGCGACGCAGGAAAATAGATTTTTAATATCCTGCTGAAAGAAAGATTGGGCGGTGTACCAATAAGTGTGGCCACACCTCCTATTGACGCTGCATAAGCAATGCCAATTAAAAGACCGATTGATAATTTGGAAATACTTTTACTGCCTGCGTTATTTTCCAGTTTGGAAATAATTGCCATCGCGATCGGGATCATCATCATCGTTGTGGCCGTGTTAGAAATCCACATAGATAAAAAAGCTGTTGCCGCCATGAATCCCAAAATCACTTTTGACGGGCTGGCGCCAATCAGCATAATAATTTTAAGAGCAATACGTTTATGCAAGTCCCATTTTTGCATAGCCAGAGCGACAATAAATCCGCCGATAAATAAAAATATGATATGATTAAAATAAATCGGTGCGACCTCTTTTCCCTTCATAATCCCAAGAAACGGAAACAGAACAACCGGTATAAGAGCCGTAGCAGCGATCGGTATCGCCTCGGTTATCCACCAGACAGCCATCAGAATAGCTACCGCGGCAGTGCGTGTTACCAGCGGATTCTCAGGATCAAGATCAAAAAACAGGAGTAATATTATGGCCAGAACGGGACCAAGGGCCAAGCCAAGTTTGTTTTTCATAGGTGTATTATTTCCAGTATTAATACAATTAAGCAAATCAACATAAAGAAATACTGACATTTACCCAAAGGCAAGATAAAAATCGATATATAAACAAAACCCGCCTATATAATAGGCGGGTCAAATAAATTTCATTTTTTAAATAATTAATCACGCGGAATAACGGTATAATCTTCCGGGAAAAAGTTGGCCGACATATTTACATTGACAAAATTAATCATATACCTGGTTGGTTCTTCCCCATCACGAAAATCACCCCGGACATCAAGATAAATTATATTGAATCCTTCAGTTACCGGGAACACTTCTGTCCAGCTCAAAGGCGAGTCGGTATTATACTGATATATTTCAGAGTAGGTTCTATCGGTTTCTCCTTCCCGAAGAATTTCATCATATAATCTATATTCAAGATCATAAAACTCGGTCCCCACGAATAAAGAGAAATTTACCGATGCCCAACCGTCATCAGGCGCCATAAAATATAGGGTCGCCAGATTGCTATAACTATAGCCGACATCGATATTCCTATAATTATAATGCACCCATGACACACCGGGACTGGCGACAAATTCGCATGGGTCCGGGCCTTCCTTGTATTTGAAATTTATTAAATAAACGATATCGAGGATGTTAATTAACTCATCGCAATTAACATCACCATTGTCCTGGGCATTGGCATCCGGCAATCCTGCAATTGCCATGAATACCAGCATAACGAAGGCGGTGAATTTTTTCATAGCTCCTCCTGAAAATTGGTTTTTCCCCATCCGAGGATATGGTTTTAATTTAGTATTTCAAAAAAATCAATAATAACGAATTATAATAGTAATATACATGAACCTTTTAATAAGTCAAGTAAATAGAAAAGGAATAAATAGGACCAATAACAATACCGGACCTGCCGGTATTAAATATTTATTCAACTAAATGAAGAGTATCTAAAGCTAAATCGGGTATTCAATACGAGCGAACCACTCCAATTCAATCTCTTCAAAAAGTGAATCGCGTCTTTTACAATCATTGAAGAATTCACGTTCACCGGAGGATAGGTTTTCTCCATTAATCTTTTTATCCGCCAACTCGGTCAATTTATTAAAATCAGAGTAATGTTCAGTCAGTCTTAATTCGGCATAATCGCGGGCCGCCCAGGTTGAAATTAAAAACTGCCAATCGGATGCCGACAGAAGCATCAATTCTCTGGCCGCCTGTTTTACTATCTCAATTGTTTCCTGATCGATATTGTCTTTGTTGGCCTCATAATAGCGGGCCAATTGGCACATTTTCTCTTCGGCTTTATAAATATGCTTCCAGGTCCATTCATTATCTTCATTAAACCAGATATAATGATGGCCACCCTCGCCCCAGCTTCCTTCCGGAATAGAAATTATCTCGGTCGGCTGAATCCGATCCAGATGTTCGCTTAAAAAGGTGTTTTCTATCTCATCGTTTTCACAAATGTTTTTTATGACTTCTTTCAGGAAAAGTGGTCCCTCAAACCACCAGTGTCCGAATAATTCGGCATCATAAGGGGCCATAAGAATTCCGGCCCGACCTGACTCTTTGAAATAGCCATTTAGAATATCAGTAATTTTACCAGTGAAATGAGACGCGTTTTCGGGTATGCGTGACGTAGCCGTTTTCTGATTATATTCCATTTTATCGGCCAGATCTGATTTTGCCGATGTTACCGCCCAATAGCGATGTCCGCCCGGAAATCGTTTTTTATGAAAATCGAGATAGTTGCCGTCACCGGGATAACCATGCTCACCCGACCAGACCAGAAGACCGGTTTCCGGATCGCGGGTAAATATCGCTGTTGGTTTTTTTCCTTCGGCGGCCGAACTGATAAGATACAATTCTCGCGGCGTTTTTTCTTTGTCGATCTCACGCGGTTTGTACTGCGACTCAAATTGTCCCCACAGGCGTTTTAATGCTTCAAATCTGTCAAAATAAACGCCTATCGATTCACCGCCCCGAAGAAGAGCCGAATCGACAATAAAGAAATCAAGTCCATTTTCCGACAGAAACTCGTCGACCCCTTTGCGGGAATAAGTTTCTTTTTTGCCATTTATCGGCACCGGCGGGGTCCAGTTATATCGGGGACGATAGGCACATTCCGGAAGCCAGGTGCCCTTGGGGTAGCGGCCAAAATGTTTATGATAATTTTTTACGGCCACTTTGACCTGGGCCTGTACCGACTCATCGCGTGACAAAAGCGGAAGATATCCGTGAGTGGCGCCGCAGGTTACAATCTCAAGATATCCATCATCCTGCAGTCTGCGAAGTTGACCGATTATATCCCGATTTATCGCCTCAAAGCTTTCATATATCTTTTTATAAAACTTTTCCCATTCCTGAGCCTGAGCCAGCATATTTTCCTGACTGTATTTATAAAACTCTTCGGCATCAAGACCGGCCGATTCTACTTTCATCCTGAGATACTCAATAAATTCATTCTTGAACGAATCATCAGCCAACTGCTCGCACAGAACCGGTGAGATATCAATTGTTAGTTTCGGTTTGTATCCTTCGGCAACCAATTCATTCATAATTTCAATTAATCGCATATAGGTTTCGGCGGCCGCCTCATTAAGCCAGTCCATCCCGTGCGGCCAGCGGCCATGATCAATCACGTAAGGCAAATGATTATGTAAAACAAAGGCAAAATATCCCCTAATCACTTTTTTCGCCTCCATTCTCGGGAGTTTCAAATCCGATTTTCCCGCCATGCAAACCGTCTGGACCACCCGGTATTTTTATTTCGCCAAACTGCTTTTCAAATTTCTTAAGATTATCTTCCAGCGTTTTATGCAATAATTTGGCATGAGCCGGGGTCATTATTATTCTGGCCTGAACTTTGGTTTTGGGTGCGCCGGGCATTATCCGGGCAAAATCAAGAATAATCTCAGTCGCCGAATGAGCTATCATAACCATATTGGCGTAAATTCCTTCCGCTTCTTTCTCACCCAGTTCAATTTTTAACTGCTGCGGCTTCATCTGCATATTTTATCTCCTTCATTTTCCTTGTAAGACAAACTGTTTTTTTTTATATTAACAAAAATTTTAAATAATATAGACTAAAAATATATAATATGTCAATCAAACCTGAAAAAATTGAAAAAATAATTGCCAATTTTGGAAAAGCAAAGATTCTCATTCTGGGCGATATCATGCTCGACGAATACCTTTACGGTGATGTCGGCCGTATATCGCCGGAGGCACCGGTACCGGTTGTTGATATCAAAGAGGAACGATTAAAACTCGGCGGGGCGGCTAATGTCGCCAATAATATTGCAACATTGGGCGATGAGCCGATTCTGCTGGGAACGGTTGGCGAAGACGATGCCTCGATTAAACTTTCGCAACTGTTAAAGAATTGCAATATAACCCGCGATTTTCTTATCAATGATTCAGAGCGCCGGACAACCATCAAAACGAGAATTATCGCTCAATCTCAACAGATTGTCCGGGCCGACCGCGAGGACACCAAAGATATTTCGGAAAATATAGAAAAAATTGTTCTGACCCGTTTCAGGTCGGTTGTTGACAAAATTAATGCCATAATAATTTCCGATTACGGCAAAGGTGTCATCACCGCCTCACTTCTGGAAAAGGTTATTCCCGCCTGTAAAGAAAATAATGTTTTTATTGCGGTTGATCCGAAAGAATCGCACTTTTTTAACTATAAGGATGTGTCGGTTGTAACGCCTAATCATCATGAGGCGGGATTTGTTGCCGGACACAGAATCGTCAATGAAAATGATTTAAAAATAGTCAGCCGCATCCTTCTGGATAAACTACAAGCCGAATCATTGCTGATAACCAGAGGAAGTAAGGGGATGGCTCTTTTCACGGCCGATGATCAGGTTGATTATTTTCCGACCGTTGCCCGAAAGGTTTTTGATGTTACCGGAGCCGGTGATACGGTTATTTCGGTTTTTGTCTCGGCTGTCACGGCTGGGGCCACATTAAAGGAAGCGGCCATAATCTCTAACTGTGCGGCCGGTGCGGTCGTCCGTGAAATCGGTACAGCGACTATAACGAGCAAAAAATTAACACAGGAGTTCAAAGATAATTTCGCGGCTGAATAATAAGACATTATGCGGGGGAACTCCGATAGTTTACCGCCAATTGTTATGTTCATTAGTCGGACAAAAATCGCTAATATATTATACTGAGAAGATTGATATAAGTGTCAGAAGAATATCATGGTAAAAATACCCGATAACATATACATGACTTTTAACGAAGAAACCATCGCCACGCTCGTTAACGGCCTGAGAAAAAAGGGCAAACGGATAGTTTTCACCAATGGCGTTTTTGATATTCTGCACTATGGTCATGTCAACTATCTGACCAAGGCCAGCGAAATAGGCGATGTTTTAATTGTCGGATTAAACCGCGATTGTTCAGTCAAGAAATTCAAGTCAAAAGATCAGCCGCTTCAGAATGAAATGGATCGAGCCCGAATATTAACCGCTCTGCGAGTTGTCGATTATGTGGTCATGTTTTCCGAGGAGACTCCGGCCCGATTGATTGAAATGATAAAGCCGGATATCCTGGTCAAAGGTGCCGATTATAAAATCTCTGAAATAGTCGGGGCCAAATATGTCAAATCGTATGGCGGTGAAGTTCATCGAATTAGAATGGTAAAGGGGCGATCGTCAAGTCTAATTATTAAAAAATTGAATTCATGAAAATGAATGTTCCAAAAAATATTTAATAAGCGAATAACCCGGATTTCTCTTCTCATATGGGGAATAATCACACTTCTTGCTATCTTCATAATAATTTTCTCCGACCCGGTATTTAAACTTTTTGGCAATTTCCCTGTACTCAAGCAGGGTCCCTTATCGGATATCGGCGTAACCCATTTGTTTGTGGGTTTGGCCTGGATGCTGGCCGGCTCCTTTATCGTTCTTCTCCATACCGGAATAATATCTAAAAACAATCTTCTCTTTTTTGTACCGTTTTACATATTTGCATTCCTTTACGCTAATATTTTAAGAGAAAGATTTCAATATGGCGATCTGGGAGCCTACATCAGGGCGGCCTTTAATCTTCGCCTTGGTGAACCGTTTTACAGCCAGTATATATATCCGCCGCTATGGGCATCCATTTTGGCACCAATGGTACCTCTGGGCGGAGATTTCCTGGGATTTCTGCTATTAGCTTTAAATTATTTATCTCTGCTGTTATTTTTTGTTTTGCTTTATCTAATACTTAAGCGCTTCGGCTTTGACAGATTGCCGGCCGTAATTATGACGTTTTTAGCCCTTATCGCTAATGTGTCAATCATGAGAACTTTGGGCTATGTACAAATTAACTTGCACGTAATAAATCTTATTATTCTTAGTTTACTGTTATTTCCGAACAGAATTTGGTTATCGGCCCTGGCTCTTTCCCTGGCCTGCCACCTGAAGGTTTCACCGCTGATTTTGATTATACCCTTTATATTGGGCAAAGAGTGGCGATGGCTTATATATTTTATACTTTTCACTATAGGTATAGTTTTTATAACATCCGCAATTCATGGGTTCGAATATTATTCATATTTTATTAACAATTTGATGAATAATGAATACATTCTGAATTTTGAATTCAGGGATTTTTCATTTGATTCATTAATTCGTGCGACGTTAACACAATTTGGTTTTAATATTTATCTGGCATCGTATCTTATCTGGCCAATCAAATTTATTATCGTTGGTATTGGCATAGCCGTAGCCTTTAGGGCTGCGAAATCAAATATTTTTTGCAATGGCAATGGTAGAGAAAAGACTGTTTTTAATTCCGTTATAATCTGCTTATTTTTAATGGTGATTCTCTCGCCTTTAGCCTGGGTGCATCATGCGGTTTTTCTTATATTTCCATGTTTAATATTGTCTAAAAGAATTGCCTCGGCCGGACAGTTACTTATTTTCCTGGGTGCCTATATTGCAATTTTTCTAATACCAACTTTTGATTTTTATCCTTTTTCTTATATACGAACTATCGGGGTATTACTCTGTCTTATTCTTGCTTCAATATTCACCTTGAAACCGATGACGGATGATACCTGGTTGAATCGATTCAATTCTATGTCTGAAAAATTATACCGGAATTCGTAAATATATTAAATTATTTAAACGGATTGTTTTCTATTTCTATTATTGGTGGATTGTGGCTCGGTTCGGCCAGTGGCATTATCTTCCCAGCCGAAAACGGTGCCCCGATATAACGCGGTTCTTTGGCAACAGTAACAAAACCGGCCCCCTGATTTGGCAACCAATCGAACGCATAGGTCGTATCAATGGTTGTACCAGTTGTTTCAATAGCAATAAAAGCATGAAAACTTACAATAAATGCCCCATAACTGCTATTCATATCATTCCAATTTATACCGAATTCCAAGAAATTTGTGTCCAAAGGAACGTTATGATAATTAAATCCTGTCGTATCATAAACTAAATCCCAGAAAGGAGGAATGGCGATATCATTCCAAAAGGCAAGAGCAGTATCTCTGGCCGTGCCTATTAGACTACTTAATATTATTCTGTGGTCGGCTCCAATTCCATTAAGAGGTATGCCCGGATCACCTAATGTTTTATCTCCGGTATTTGGATTTACATCAGTATCTAAATAAATCCCTAGATTAATAATCGAATCATTTACTTGTTCATCGGTTCTGGGATAAGGATATGACCAATTTTTTCCAAACTCATATCGCAATTCCATAACCGTTTCTGTGCTGCGTGCCAATATCCGCCTGAGATCCTGAGGCATTTCTTCGGCATTATCGTCGGTGGCCATTATCTCCCACTGATATATTATATCAAGCGTATCCGAATAACCAATATGGCTGGGACCATAAAATGCTTTCGTCGAAACTTTATGCACCGAACCGATTTCCCAAGCTGAAGCATCAATCAGATATTGATACGGTGCGCTTAAATCTGTCGCAGAAGTCACAAGTGCTTCATCTATATAAAACTCAACGCTGTCAACCCCAACCGGATGAGTAACATCAACCGCAATGGTTACAGTGTCATCAACAATAGCACTGTCAAATGGATGAGAGAAAGATAACAACGGAATAAACGGATCAGATATTGTTCTAAAATTCCAACTGTATTCTGCTGCAAGATTGTTTCCGAAAGTATCAGTTACCGCGGTGGAAATAGATGCCGTATAGACAGTGTCGTATAACAAAGTGTCGTCGGGCGTATAGGTTGCCGTTTTATTGCTGTATGATACTGACCCGGTGACGCCATTGTTTAACGAAAATGATATGCCGGTTATGGTCGAGGCATCCATTTCCTTGGAAAAAGTTGCCGTGATAACCACATCGCCATAAACGTTTATAGCATTGTTGACGGGACTAACAGATACAACGGATGGCGAGGTTGTCGCCGGGTCAGGTTCGCTTGTGAATGTCCAGTCAGCGTTGGCGGTAAGATGATTTCCTACAGAATCGGTAATTCCGGTTGTCAGCTGGCAGGTATAAGTTGTCAAATATGTCAGGGGAGCCGAGGGTGTAAGATAAATTGTATTACCGCTGAAGCTGTAACTCCCGCTGACACCATTATTAATCGAAAAGGTAGTTTCATTTACAGTATTTGTATCAATAGGCTCTGTAAAAGTAGCACTGATGACGGCATCTATGCTAATGTTGGTGACACTGTTGGCCGGACTGGTGTACAGCAGAGCCGGCGGAATCGTTTCATGATTAGGTCCGGTTGGTTTATCCTTCCCGCAAACAGTAAGCAATGAAGCAATAGCAAATAATAATACTGCCGCATAAATCGTCGGTGCCTTAATTCTACTTCTATTAATATCTACCTCTTTATTCTACGCCACTATCACAAAGTTATACACTTTATTCGACAGAAAAGGTCTTTTAATTAGATTATAAAAAGAGTGATGGGCGAGCCAAAAATGCCCGCCCTATTTGAATAAAATCCATCTTTGTATTACCAAGAAACATTTGGGAGTGTTGACAAATCCCCGCTATTTTAAAATTTGCGGCTACCACGCTGCGTGATTGGCATATCCTTTTGGCACAACGGGCAGTCCTTAGGTTCCCAGGCATTGGCCTCAACAGTAGCTAAGGCCTTAAAAGGATAATCAAACTTAACCTTCCCGCCCGAACGGTCAAGAAATTCACCGATAGTCACTATTTTGGCTTTATATGAATTAACCAGATCGATGACTTCAAAAATCGAACGGCCAGTAGTGAGAACATCATCAACTATCAACACCCGAGTGCCCGGCTCAATGAAAAAACCCCGCTTGAAAATGCGTTTATTGCCGTCGCCGGATTCGGCATATATCGAATCTACGCCCAGATATTTGGCAACTTCATAGGCAATAATAATACCGCCGGTTGTGGGACCGACTACCAGCTCAACATTTTTATCCTCAAACTGTTTGGCCATCTCGACGCAGATTTTTTCACATAGGCGAGGTTGCTTGAGAATCATAAATTTTTCGTAATAGATATCACTGTGTTTGCCCGAGGTTAATTTAAAATGCCCATCCAGTAGTGCATTTGAATCTCTAAAGATGTCTAAAATTTCCTGCTGATTCATATTAATCTCCGGTAATTATCGCCACGGCGGCGGCCATTTTGCGTTCGTGAGTTATGGATACCTTTATTTCTTTATCAAGAACTCTTTCTCTTAAATTATCCTCAAGATGGACATACGGTTTGCCATATAGATCATTAAAAACCTGAATATCCCTAAAATTAATCCGCCTTTCAAAAAAAGCACCAAGAGTTTTTATAACCGCCTCTTTGGCCGCAAACCGTCCGGAAAGAAATTGTACCTTATTAATTTTTTGGCCGTACATAACGTATTCTTCTTCCCCAAGAATTTTTTCGGCAAATGGCTTCCCCCACCTTTTCAGCGCCCGCCTAATTCGCTCCGTATCGATTAAATCTATGCCGACAGAATATATCATAGTTTCTCCCTATTCACCTTATGGATACTATTTTTGAGATTATATAACAAAAATAAATTATTATCAAGAGTAGAAAAAAGTATTTGCAATATATTCTATATTCCGTAAATTGAGGTAAGTTAGTTGGAGAGGAATGGAATTGAAAAATCTCTAACAACTCAATGATGAAGGTCACTTCTTCCTGATTGCGCCGACGCCGTGACCCATTTTCGAATGGTAGCGAATGCAAAAAGTCAGAAGCGGTTATAAAAGCCCTTTAACGTAATTATTGAGGAGTTTTTTCAAATTGCATTTTCCTCTCCTGCTTTTTTTGATTAAATATATCTTGAAAACCGGGACTATTTCAGGATAACTTTACGAATTTCTGATTCGAAATTTACCTCGGCCGAAGCTGGGCTGGTCAGAACAAAATAGCATTCTTGGCCGCAAGAAGCCAAATAAAGCCTATCCGATTCCACCTCATAGATACCTTTTTCCCGCTCGCCATTGGGAAGCATACCAAAAATATTCAGAATTTCCAGCATACTTTTTGATAAAACCGAATACTTCTTTTTAAACTCTTTGGAGATTTGATCGGACGAAAATTCGCCATCGTTGTTTATAAAAAATACGCGCTCAACGCCTTCAATATCGCTAATGCGACGAGAAACAGAATTGCCTCCGCCCTCTTTGACGGTAGTGGTCCTCAAAAAAGATTGTAGCTTTTTTTCATCTTTGAGAGTTTTTAAAACCTCAAAGTGCTGCTTTCTCAATTTGTCCTCGATGCGTATTTTGTCTTCAAAAGATATAATCTTGCTTTGAAGCTCCTGTTCAACCTTATGCATAACCTGCCCTTTGGAAAATATTGATGTAGTCAATCTTGGACTCGGTCTGGATGCAAACTCAGTTTGAATCTGAATCTCGGTTGAACCCTGGACTATCCGGGATGTTCTTCCGGCCGGTATGTTATCTGCCTGTGCCATAATAATTCTGAGAGAGTAAAATATTTTACCCTCTCAGAATTTATATCGACAATTTTAGCATTTGGAATAGCCACAACTGCGACAAACATTGCAACCACCCTCATGTTCAATACGGCCACCACAGTCGGGGCAAAATTCCTCGGAAATATCCAACTCTTTGGATAATTGCTCACCATTACCAAAATTGGTATGCAAAACCTGAGCAATTGCATCCGGAATCGAAGAAATCAGACCGCCATTGCCAAAAACAGGCGATGAGCCGCCAATTCCTTTTAATTGCTCAATAACCTTACGCACCGGAACACCGGAACGAAAAGCCAGCGATATCAACCGGCAGATAGCCTCGGTGTCAGCCATAGTTGAATAACCGGATTTGCCAATCTGCGCAAAAACTTCAAATGGTTTGCCGTCATCCATATTAACAGTGACATATAATGTTCCGTATCCGGTTTTTATCTTTTGAGTAAATCCCTTTAAGGTTTCCGGTCGATCCTTAATTTTGGTCGGAGATTTAGGATGCTTCAATTTTTTGTCTTTGGTTGAGCCGGTCGATAATACCTGCTCGGCACGACTGCCGTCACGATAAATAGTAATTCCCTTGCAGCCAAGGTCAAAAGCCTGCATATAGGCATCTCGGACATCGTCGACGGTGGCATTTTTTGACAGATTGATTGTCTTGGAAACAGCATTATCGGTATATTTCTGGAAAGCCGCCTGCATTTTGACATGCCATTCCGGCTTGACATCATGGGAGGTTACGAAAATTCTTTTGACATCGTCCGGAATCTCTTCAAAATCAGCAATGGAACCCTTTTCTGCAATTCTTTCCATTAACTCTTTGGTATAAAAATCACGAGCTCTGGCAATCTGCTCAAAATGGGGATTCACCTCAACCAGCCTGTCATTATCCATAACATTTCTGATATAGGATACAGCAAAATATGGTTCGATACCGGACGAACAACCGGCAATAATTGAAATTGTGCCGGTGGGAGCAATGGTGGTGACAGTGGAATTTCTCATTCTGGCACCGCTGCCACTCTTACGAAATGATGATTTTTCCCAGTTAGCGAACACTCCACGGGCCTCACCAAGGCGCCCTGATTCTGCATAACCGGTCTCTTTGATACGCGACATAACCTTTTCGGCCAACTGCAGGGCTTCATCAGAATTATACGGAATCCTCAATAAAACCAAAAGGTCGGCCCAGCCCATAACGCCCAATCCTATTTTACGATTCTGTTTGGTATTGAAATCAATTTCCGGCAACGGATAGCGATTGGCCTCGATAACATTATCAAGGAAATGAACGCATAGTTTAACTGTTTTTTCCAGCTTCTCCCAGTCGATTTCATAGCGTGAAAGTTCCCGGGAATCAAGATCAACCACGGCCTTGACCATTTTACTTAAATTAATAGAACCAAGGTTACAGCTTTCATAAGGCAGAAGCGGTTGTTCGCCGCAGGGATTGGTTGATTCATATAATCCAACTTTGGTAACCGGATTGTCATCATTCATCCGATCAATAAACATCACTCCCGGTTCGCCGGTTTGGTGAGCATGATTGACAATCTTTTTCATTACATCACGAGCTTTCAGATGAGCCGGTTTACCATCTTTATTATAAACCGAACCGGTTCTCGGATCAATTAATTCATAAAAACCGTCATCGGAAACAGCCCGCATGAAGGCATCGGTTAAAGCCACCGAAATATTGAAATTGGTCAGCTCATTTAAATCATCCTTGCAGGAAATAAAGTCAAGAATATCGGGGTGATCGACTCGAAGGACACCCATATTGGCTCCGCGCCTTGTACCACCTTGTTTAACAGCTTCAGTTGCGGCATTAATCACTCTCATAAAAGATATCGGACCGGAAGCAACCCCGGAAGTCGAGGCAACCACCGAATTGCTTGGTCGGAGTCGAGAAAAGGCAAATCCGGTACCACCGCCCGATTTATGAATCATCGCCGTATCCTTAACGGCGGTAAAAATCGATTCCATCGAATCTTCAATCGGCAGGACAAAACAGGCCGAAAGCTGTCCCAATGGTCGTCCGGCATTCATCAGCGTAGGCGAGTTCGGCATGAAATTCAAAGAAGATATCAAATCATAAAAATTATTTTCCAGGTCTTTTATTTCTTCGGCCGTTGCTCTGAAATTTCTCTCAGGTTCCGCTATGGCTCTTGCCACCCTGCGAAACATCTTTTCGGGAGATTCGGCTACCTTACCCTGTTCATTCTTTTTCAGGTAACGCCGCTCGAGAACTTTTATTGAGTTTTCAGTAAGCTCCAGTTTTTTTTCATCGTCCATATCGTTCTCCTAAGTCTCGATAAGCGTGGCTGAATTGTTTTCTCTGTCTATTTCAAAATCATCAAACAGAATCGGCACTTCCTTTAATAAGATATCAAGCATCATAATACAAATCGCCCTGATCTCCCAATGTGCCCGCGGATTGCAACGTACCTGAAAGATATGCCGAAATTCCCTGAAATTGGCCGAGATGACAATCTCTGATGTCGTCCCTCCCGGAAGAATATATCGGGCATCTTCTTTGGGAATATCATTTTTTACCATCTCCGAATAAAGCGCCTCACATTCAGCCGCCTTTTCAAGGTATCGGCCTTTAAACGGACTTTGTTCAATCGATAGCGGCAAAACAACGTCAAAATCTCTCACTTTTCCATATTCAACATATCGCTGAGATTCCTGAGACGGCGACATTAATCTATGACGAACCAACTCATGCGTAAAAGTGCGGGAGCCGCCCTTGATACGAAAGGTTGCCATACCATGTTCCAGCACCGAATGATGTTTCTTCCGAATAACCTTTTTTATCAACTTCCGGGTTGAATCGGGCGGATTATAGCGGTGAAAAGATAAATAACAGGTGCGACAGGCCAATTCAATCACCTGCTCGGCGTTTGGAGTGATTGACATTAGTTCAACCGACGGTTTTGCAATAATTTTTGACATTTCCCCTGTCCTACTCAAAGTTAGTTTCTCCATAAAAGATAACCTATTTATTAAACATTTATATCACATTTTATGTTCTCTCATCGCCTGACCTTATTTTATTCAAAACCGAAAGGGAGAGCAATTATCTCATTGCAAGACAACCGCTTACGTCTCTCATTCATAAGATTCGGCCAGAACTCCCGCTTCCTTCAAATGCGGGATTGCAGATTAATCAAATCCTTATATGTTGTCAAATAAAAAAATGTGTAAAATCAAAATAAATCACAATATATTGTGTTTCAATACTTTGAGATACCGCTATTTTGTGTCTGTCGGCGAGTTTTTGAATACTGGAATAGTTACTCCAGATGATATTTTTGCTAAGCCATTAAACTACAAAAGGTTTTTAAATACAGACATAACCTTTATTTAAATTAATGTTATTTTTGCGTCGGAAAAAATATCCTATGGCTCATTCATTTTATCAAATATTTTCTGTCATAATAATTGGTGTTACTATTTGGTTATCACTAATTTTTATAGCACGTATAGCTCTTATTATTACTGACTATTTTTGAGTTCGTATAATTGTTTCTTTAACTCCTCCGGACTATTGGCAGGAAGACTACAGGTGAAATTTTTACAGATGTAGGCGGTTGTTTTACCATTTGACTGCCTGCCTTCGAGCAAATCTATATTTTCATCCCCCCTATCTGATACGACCAGAATGCTGTTAGCGATATAACTGTTATAAATTAGATCAAGAAACTCTTCTCGATTAATTTGCCCGACCAAAATGATTTCAATTTTATCGGAGATTAAATCATTATATGATGATATAGCCGAAATCATACCGGTTGGCATTTGAATCATAGGCGATGCCAGTGCCTGAATAAATTTATTTATATACTCCTGTAAATTTTTGTCCCCCGTTATATCAGCCAGCTTTATCATCGATTGAATCAGTATTGAGCCCGGGGCCGGAAGGGCGCCGTCGGAAAAATCTTTTGGCCGCATAAACAGATCGTCTTGCTCTTCGGGTGATAAGTACAAATTGCCGGTCTCATCTGAAAACAGATTGATGGCAATGTTCACCAGTTTTTTTGCAAATTTAATCCATTTATAATCATAAGATATTTCATACAGATCAATTAATCCCTGCATTAAGTAAGCATGATCCTCCAGAAACTGTTTTTCCGTTTTTTTGCCAAGACGATATGAGTGATACAATTTATTACCCTCGAACAGGTTATCTTTAATGAATCGAGCAGCCTGCAGAGCGGCCTCTCGGTAGTTGTCGTTACCTGTAATTTGGCATCCTTTTGACAGGCCTGATATGGCCAGACCGTTCCAGGACGTTAGTATTTTATCATCGGTAAACGGTCGGATTCTTTTTTTTCGTTCGTCAAATAGAATTTTCTTTTGCTTATTAATTATTGCTCCAAATTCCTTGTCATTCAAACCGAATCGATTTTTTAAATTACGAGAAGCCGAATTTATATTAGGTATGTTGGTGCTGTTTTCAAAATTTCCACCATCTGTAATATTATAGTACTGGCAAAATATTTCTGATTCTTCCCCAAGTAATCTGTCAATTCGTGATTTTTCCCATACATAATAGATACCCTCTTCGCCCTCACTGTCAGCGTCAAGCGATGAATAAAAACCTCCGCTTTTATCACGCATTTCTCGGATTAGAAAGTCAAGAGATTCTTCGACAATCTTTTTGTAAAATTCGTTGTGGGTTATTTTGTAGGCGTCACTGAATGTCATAACCAGCATACCGTTATCATAAAGCATCTTTTCGAAATGAGGAACCAGCCATTTAGCATCGGTGGCATACCGATGAAAGCCGCCGCCAATCTGGTCATAAATTCCACCCTGTGCCATAGATTGAAGAGAAAACTCAACCGCATCAAGCAATGATTTGTCTTTGTTTTTTGAATAAACTTTGAGCAGAAATGATAACTCAGACGCATGCGGAAACTTGGGGGCGCCCCCGAAACCGCCATAAACATTATCATAATTTCTCATAAGAAGTCTGGCAGAATTTTCAACTATTGATTTATCAAGCTCAGCTATTCCGGATCTCTTTCCATATTCGGCGCTCAGTGCCTCGACTACTGATTTTGCATGTTCTTCAATATTATCCCTGTCGTTTCTGAAAGCTTCAGCCAATTTGGTTATAAGCGTCCCAAATCCGGGACGACCGTAGCCATCAACAGGAGGGAAATAAGTGCCTGCATAAAACGGTCTTAAATCCGGAGTCAAAAAGACCGACATCGGCCAGCCGCCGGAGCCATTGATAGCCACCGTTGCCGCCATATAAATCTGGTCCAAATCGGGGCGTTGCTCACGATCTACCTTGATGGATATGAAATGCTCATCCAATATTTTGGCAATAGCCTCATTTTCAAAAGATTCTTTCTCCATAACATGACACCAATGACAGGCGGCATATCCGATTGACAAAAATATTGGTTTGTCCTCGCTTTTTGCCAGCTGGAGCGCTTCGTCCGACCAGGGATACCAGTTAACCGGGTTATGAGCATGCTGTAATAGATATGGTGAACTTTCATTAATCAAGTGATTGGTAAATTTTGCATCTTTTTTTGTTTTGGTATCGTTTGTCATACTTGTATTTTTCTCCAAATTGTTGGAATTACAGGATATAGGTATTGCTAATAATAGAGCCGATAAAAATACATATATAAGTTTTAATCGACCCGGCATATTTTTCTTCGCAGGTTAAATAGAAAAGGATATTTCCTTGCCCCACCTTCACTGCATATCATGAATAGACTTTGTTCTGTTTCACTGACTTTAATTACGAATCAAGATCGATTTTAGTTTGACCAAATAAAAAAGATGATTGATTTATTTTCAAAAACTGTTACCTATGTAACCGGTCTAAACTGTTACCGATGTCCCGGTCCGTTCAAAGCAAATTTATTATTGATTATTATCTTTATTGTATATACGTCAGGAAAATCGGGGATATTGAAGCTATTAAGTTATATGCTGGCAGTGGAAGATATATAGTTCCCAATTATCAATTATTTCCTGTACTTTTTTAATTTAACTATTGACAAACAGGTATTATTATATATATTATAAGTATCTTGAGAGTTCAGTTTTACCGCTATGGATAGCACGCCGACCGGGATAGCGGAATTTATGGATTTATTTCGTTAAAATCGGTTTATTAACCGTCTAAAGGAAAAGACAAAAACTATGGCGGGTTCGCCCGCATTAGGAAGAAAGGATTTGAAAATGAAAAAGGGAATGATTTTAACTTTTATTGCACTAATGGGCATAATATTTATATTGCCTAATTTTCTCTCGTGCGGTAAAGTAACTGATACCGGGCATCCAATATACAGCATTACAGGTATCATAAGGAATAAAATGACAAATCAACCGATAGATAGCGCCTGGATAGATCTGGCTGATAGCGTAGCGCCCTATCATACATTTTCTGATTTAACTGGCAAATATAATCTTGTTTTTAATATTGGATTGAATAATCAAAAGATTTACTGCGGAAAAGTTGGTTATCTTATCTATGATACTTTAATCAATATATCTCTTCCACAAGAAGATTTTGATACTGTGAATATTTTTTTAGAACCTGAATAAATACAAACTAAGGGAGGAATTATGTCTAAAATTACCATTCTTACATTTTCTATATTAATATTCATATCTTTTAGTGCATTTGCGGGAAATTCAAATACATATATAAGATTACATGACACCTTATCGTATAATCTATCAATAGCAGAAGATATTATAAGAAGTGCCGGGGGAAAAATGAAACATCAATTTCCGCCAGATGAAATAATATGTTACCTGCCGGATATTGATCTGTCCAGTTTTATCAATTAATCAGTTATTATCTTTATCCCACATCTTTTCCCGGAAGCAAAAAACAGCTTGACTTGGTCTATCTATTTTTGGATTTTTCAAGTGTGAGAGGATTTTGCGGCAGATATAAAAGGCCGGAACTCTAACAGTATATGAAACGTAAATTATTAAGACAAAATATCTTGAATGGAGGCAGGTAATTTATGAAACTTTCCGACCATGAAAAGGACGGGGTGTCTATTCTGGAGCCGAAAGGAAAAATTATGGGCGGCCCGGATGCAACCCTTTTGCATGAGAAACTCCATGAATGTATCGACCAGGGGAAAAAGAAGGTTATTATTAATTTGGCCGGCGTTGACTGGATGAATTCGACCGGGCTGGGTATTCTAATCTCCGGCCTGACCACCCTGAAAAATAATGGTGGAGAATTAAAACTCGCTAATGTGACCGATAAAATCCAATCATTGCTGACAATCACAAAATTGGTTACCGTTTTTGAGGCGTATGATTCAACCGAGGAAGCACTTAAGTCATTTTAACACATGTAAGCCTATTTATTGATTATGGATGGGGTAGGTTGTCTCTTCAGCCTGCCCTTTTTAATTAAACTGGAGACAACATGACCGGGCCGATTATTAAGAATAATACCATTACCATCCCTTCGCTGGAGGATTACCTACCCGATGTGGACAACTTTGTGGAAGGACTTCTGGAAGACTACGGACTGGATAAGTCGCTAATTGCCGATATTGCCATCTCGGTTACCGAGGCGGTTGTTAATGCTATTATTCATGGGAATAAATCTATTCTCGAAAAAGTCGTTATAGTGACCGTCAACAAAACAAAGGCGGGCATTGAAATTACTGTTGTTGATCAGGGTGAAGGATTCGATGCGGAAAATATTGACAATCCGATTGACGATGACAATCTTCTCAAGGAGGTTGGGCGGGGGATATTTATCGTTAAATCGTTGATGGATGATGTAAAAATTGTGCCATCGGCGACCGGGACCAAAATCACCCTGATAAAGAATTTATAGAAATAAAGAGAGTGATGGAATTTCTTCAGCCAATAATAGCGGCCGTCTATTTTATATTTGGCGGAATCATCCTGTTTTTAGCATATACCGTCATCAGAGATGATTTCTCGCAGCAATTGAATCGGATTACCGGTTTTATGCTGATTTTTGCCGGCATGGGACCGGTCTTTCTGGCGTTTGGGACTATTATCAAACCGATTACCGGAGCCGCTACCCCGTTTGAAGAATCTTTGATTTATAATTTATATTATATCTGGGAGATGTTTTTCCCTGCCTTTTTATTGTTTTCATTGGCGTTTCCCATTAATAGACTGGCAACTTTAAAACGCCCCAAGCTAAAATATCTTATCTTTCTACCTCACATATTTCATATTATCCTGCTTTTGGTATTTCATGATCCTGAAAAAGTATTAAATATTCTGGAGGTAGAATCAGGAGAGGGATTTGCCTCACTGATTCTGGAGCCGATATCTTATATCCTGAAATGGCTCGTTCTTGGATTCAGCCTTCTTCTTAGTTCCGAAAACACTCTATTTTCTTTAATAAATCTTATCTATGTTGTTTTGGCGGTATATTTCATTGTCAGGGGCCGCGCCCAAATTGCCAATGAAAAACTACAGGCACAATCAACAATTATTATCGTTGGTATGTCAGCGGCAATAGCTCTCTATACGGGAACCTTTATTATCCCTAATCTTTTTTCGATGGAAATTAGCGGGCTTCTTCGAAACGGAATTTTAATTGCTGCTTTGCTTATCGGAGGTGGTTCAATAATCTGGTCCATAATCAGCCGGCGTTTTCTTGACGTCAGAGTTATGATTCGGCAATCGCTGGTCTATACAATTTCATCCGGTATTCTGGTTGGTTTATACATTCTGCTTATTGGTAAAGCTGACGCATTTATCTCGTCATATTATGGCGGTGAGTCAACAATAATTAATATTGCCTTTATCGTTATTGCCCTGATTCTATTTCAGCCAATAAATATCCAGCTTGATAATTTAATAAGGAAATTGTTTATCAGGACAAAAACCGATTACAGGAATGTGATAAATCGACTATCGCGGGGACTAATCTCGGTATTTGATCCGGTTCAACTCAGGAACATTATTGAGCGAACTTTAAAATCCACCCTGATGGTTGAAAAAGTATTTTTCATTCTTTTTGATGACAGGTTAAATGAATACGCCGTGATACCATCGGATGATTATCCAAAACGTTTTATTATTAATCGTGAAGATCTATTTCTTGGCGGTGTTAACCAGCTGGAATCGCCCACAATTTTTGACAAGATGAGTTTCTACCGTGACGGCAGCAAACTTGCCCTGGAACTGGAAAAAAGACGCACCCAGTTGATTCTGCCTCTTAAAGACGCGGATCATATGCTTGGATTTTTGGCCCTCACCGAGAAAAGTACCGGTTTCAAGTATAATGCCGAGGACATCTCAACATTGGGAATTATCTCCAATCAACTTATTACAGCGTTAACTAATGCCAGATTGTACGCCGATTCTCTCGAAAAACAACGGTTAGCCGAAGAAATGACAATTGCTCGCCAAATCCAACTTGACCTTCTTCCGGAATGCCCTCCTCTGGGTGATAATTTTAGTGTCTGCAGCTATTCGGAGCCATCGCGAATTATTGGCGGCGATTTTTATGATTTTATTGAAATGGACCAGGATCGGTTTGGTTTGGTTATCGCCGATGTCGCCGGAAAAGGATTGCCGGCAGCACTATTGGTGGCTCAGATACAGGCGACGCTTCGGTCCGAAGTAGGCAACTGCCGGGAAATATCCAAAATATTATATAACCTTAACGACCATGTTGCCCGCTCAACTTCTTCGGAAAAATACGCTACCTTATTCTATAGTGAATTCGACTCCCGGACATGTTCGTTTAACTATTCAAATGCCGGGCATAATTATCCGATTGTGGTGAGAGCCGACGGTTCATATGAGACTTTATCGGAGGGTGGTGTTGTTATCGGCGCTTTTGGTGGAATGGATTTCAATTATAATTCTGTCAAACTTGAAAAGGATGATTTGATCCTGCTTTATACCGATGGTCTTTCAGAAGCTATGAATGAAAACGAAGAAGAGTATGGTGAACAAAGAATTATCGATAATGTAATACAAAAGAGACATCTGAGTGCCGACGAAATATTAAATGCAATTATTGCCGACATCCAGAAATTCGATAATAGTCAACCGCCTCGGGACGATACAACCGCAATTGTTCTAAAAGTAACCTGCTAAGGGAAACAATAATGAAAACAGATTTTAGTAACGAAGAATACTTATTTGAAAGAAAAAATAATTTTATGGGATATATTTATTGTCCGAGATGCTCCCAGAAACTAAAACAGGAAAAACTCGATGGTCGGACCAGACTAAAGTGTATTAATTCCGAATGCGATTTTATTTATTATCATAACCCGATTCCGGCGGCCGGGGCGCTGGTTATCAAAGAAAATAAAATTCTCCTCGTGAAAAGAGCCGTAGCCCCCAAAATCGGTTGGTGGTGCATTCCGGCCGGCTTTATGGAATGGGATGAACATCCGTCGCAGACCGCCGTTCGGGAGCTTCGTGAGGAAACCGGACTGGATGTAAAACTAAAATCGTTTTTTGAGGTTTATTCGGGTAATGACGACCCGCGAATGAACGCCGTTTTGATTCTATATTTGGCAACCGAAATCGGGGGAACATTATCGGCTGACGATGATGCTTTGGATGTCTGTTACTTCGGATTTGACGAACT
>CBFCZE010000011.1:0-37274 GCA_965602655.1 uncultured bacterium | reverse complement strand
TTTAGTGCTTTCAAATCGAACATCCTGAATCCGGATTGTGAATCCCTTATAACCCTTCCGCCAAATATTGAAACCATCAGTGAAGTCAGGTTGTTTGACAGCCATCGGGACAGCGGCATTTTGCTCAACGATAATTCTCTGGTTCCAATACTAATGTGACCGTTTCCGATCTGACTCAAGAATATTTTTATCTCTTCGGGAAGATGCTGAAGGTCGGCATCGATGGTCATCAGGTAGTCATAGTTTTTATCTATGGCATAGGCAAAACCGCGTTTGAGAGAGTATCCTTTACCCCGGTTTGTTTTATTGGCCAAAATGTAACAATTCAGGCTTTCTGCGATGGTACCTGTATCATCGGTAGAACCATCGTTTATGACCAAAATATCAACCGAGGGAACTATGTTTTTTATTCGTGTTACCAGCTCATCAAGATATCGGGCGGCATTAAAAGCAGGAATCAATATTATTGTTTTGGCTGGGGAATTATTCATTTAATCCGTAATAATTATGGTCGGGGCGAGCAGATTTGAACTGCCGACCTCTCGCACCCCAAGCGAGTGCGCTATACCTGGCTGCGCTACGCCCCGACGTAAGCCCAATCTAATTTAACCCCTAAAAAAGGCAAGGGAAAAGTTTTAGAAGGCTTTCTATCTCTTTCCTTATTTCACCGACTATTGTTTGGAATTTCGCCGAGGCAACCAACTCTTTTTTCTCTTTGGTCGGCTTGATACCTTTCAACCGATTTCGAGCGCCGGCAATCGTATAGTTCTCCTTATAGAGAAGATGCTTTATACGGTTGACAATTTCAATATCCTGTTTTTGATAGATTCGGTTTCCGCCGCGATTCTTCTTGGGCTTTAGCATCGGAAACTCTTTTTCCCAGAAACGAAGAACATACGGTTCCAGTCGGGTTATCTGGGCAACTTCGCTGATCGAATAGTACAGCTTGTCATCTGTATTTTTCTTTCGACGTGGCATCTATTTTCCTCAAATAAGATTAGTTCCAAACTTCTTCTTTTAGAGAGCGGCTCATTAAATCGCCTATCGCCTTTTTTGGGGATTTCTCTTTAAAAAGAACTTTATAGACTTCATTGGTAATCGGCATCTCCACCTGATACTTCTCGGATAACTCCTGGGCCGACTGACAGGTATAAACCCCCTCGGCAACCATTACCATACTATCGAGTATCTCTTTTAAATTTTCACCCCGGCCGATCCGTTCGCCGACATATCGATTACGGGAATGTTTAGACAGACAGGTAGCTATTAAATCACCGATACCGGATAATCCGGCAAAAGTTTCCGAATCGGCCCCCAATTTAACGCCCAGTCTGGTAATCTCAGCCAGACCGCGTGTAATAAGGGCTCCGGAAGTATTGTCGCCGAGACCAAGCCCATGCAATATTCCAGAAGCAATCGCTATAATATTTTTTAGCGAACCGCCCAGTTCAACTCCAATCAGATCGGCCGAACGATAGACCCGAAAAGTCTTATTGCTGAATAATCTCTGGACAGACTTGGCCAGCGCCGGATTCACCGAGGCGGTAACGACGCTGGTCGGCATATTTTTTGTTACCTCTTCGGCATGGCTGGGGCCGGATAAAACGGCAAATCTGTTTTCATCGAAGCCGGGCAAGATCTCTCCTACCACTTCGGAAATTCTTATGAGTGAACCGATTTCCACCCCTTTGGCCAGATTAATAAAATAGGGAGCGCCAATCAATATTGGTTTCAATTGTATGCATACGTCTCTTACGTTCTGTGACGGAACGGCCAGAACAATATATTCAACATCGGTGATCGCTTCATTCAAAATATTTGTAATTAGTATACCTTCGGGAACATATGCTTCGGGAAGTTTTTGCGGGTGAGTGCGGTGCTCCAATAAAACCTTATAATCATCGGAATTAAATTCCCATAGTTTTATCTTATGTCCATTTTCATATAGCAGATTGCCGGCTGCAATTCCCCAACTGCCGGCTCCCAACACCGCTATTCCTTCTTTTCTTTCCATTTTTTCAATCAAAATCCTTAACCTCCTATGATTTTGAATGGAAACTAAATTTATTTTCAGCACCGTTTACAAGGCGTTTTATATTCGTTCGATGAGTGAAAAATATCAGTATTGCAAAAATAATTGTAACCGGAAAATAAACCGGATGGTATCGATCGGGACTCAATATTCCTAAAGCAAAGACAGTAACGGGAAGTGATAATGATGCCAGAATCGAACCGAGAGAAACATACCTGCTGATTACCATTGAAATAATAAATACGACCAGAGCAATTAGGGTTGGAATAGTTAGCAATGAAATAAAGACACCCAGCGCAGTGTTAATACCCTTGCCACCTTTGAATTTGAGAAATATCGGAAAGATATGACCCAAAATAGCTAAGAGACCGGCAGCCAATTTCAGATATTCAATGTCGCCCAATAAGTATCCGCCGAATATCCCGGCCATAATCACGGCAAGAGTACCTTTGGCAATATCCAATATTGTTACCAATAAGGCAGGGAATATACCTGCCGTTCGCAAAACATTAGTAGCCCCTATATTACCGGATCCGATCGAACGGATATCAGAAACTCCATACAATCTGGCAATAACCAAACCAAACGGAATCGAACCAAGAAGATATGCAAGCAGTATTATCAATATGTCATACATAAACCATCACTTTATATATACATCATATCTTTATGATATTCAATACTATATACTATATAGTTTTCCAACTGCATTGAAATAATATTAAGATGAATCCTAAAATTCAATAATCTCTTTAATTTCTTCCATAATCTCGCGGGCTTCATCCTCATCAATTTTTTGATCCTCAAGATACAACTGAAATTGAGTCGCCAGCTTCTGAATTTTCGAAGGATCAATTTTTTTGTTCTTTATGGCCTGTTTGAGTTTATCAAAAAGATTATCGACATCCTGCTCAGTAAACTCTTCCGGCAGATTGGCCTTAATCTCCAGGGCAATCATTTCGGTGGTTTTCTCAAGCCCCCATTCAAGCAACTCATCTTGATAAATATAGCAAACGATACCGGAACCAATCACAATTATTGCCAGGATACCGACAATAACAAGACCAATCAAACATCCCCTTGACATTCCCTTTTTGGTTTCAGTCTTTAACTCCTCTGACAAAACCTGCTCCTTTCGGTAGGATCTGTTTTCTCAAACAAGCTCTCCACCCATATAGTAAGATTTTTAAATTCGTTGTAACCCAACCAGTTGAAAGGCTAATATAACACTATCGTTTAAGAATTATTATAATACTACAATGGTATCAAATTAGCAAACGATTTCTCAACAAAAAAACGGCCGCCCGGTTTGGCGGCCGTTTAAGATATACTCGGGATCGCTAATTATTTTTTCTGGGCGGTAGCTTTTTTCTTGGAAGCTTTCTTTGCTCCCTTGTCGGCTTTCGGCTTTTCAATAAGAAGTTCCACTCTTGAAATGGCAGCGCTATCGCCCCTTCGTAACCCAACCTTTAAAATCCGTGTAAAGCCGGAATCTCTTTTGTCAAATTGAGGAACAATCTCATTAAAGAGCTTTTTGAAAGCTTCTTTATTCTGTATTGTTTTGGCAACCTGCCGACGTGCCGAAAGCGTATCTTTTTTAGCCGTGCTGACAATTCTATCAACCACTCGGCGAAGTTCCTTAGCCTTTGCCTCGGTAGTTTCAATAGCTCGATGCTGAATTAAGGAGGTAGCCATATTGCGAAGCATTGCTTCCCGGTGAGGTTTAGTCCGGCTGAGTTTTTTTACCTTGTTCTGATGAGGCATTCTATTCCCCTGAAATTACTGCTGTTCCATATACTTTTCGATATCCATCCCAAACGAGAGATTAAGTTCGTCAAGTATACCATTTAACTCGTTAAGTGATTTCCGCCCGAAATTCCGATATTTCAACATTTCCGATTCGGTCTTGGAGACCAACTCGGAAAGGGTTTGAATATTGGCAGCTCTCAGGCAGTTTGAGGAGCGAACCGACAGTTCCAACTCATCGACGCGGGTTTTAAGAAGCTGTCTGATTCTAACGGTTTCTTCATCCTCAACTTCTTCTTCGGCGGCGACAAATTCCTCATCAATATGGATAAGAAATTGAAGATGATCTTTAAGAATTTTGGCCGCAAACGAAAGAGAATCCTCCGGCGAAATTGAGCCATCGGTAGTTATTTCAAGCATTAGTTTGTCATAGTCGGTGCGCTGGCCGACACGGGTGTTTTCAACTTCATAGTTGACCTTGATAACCGGAGAAAACACGGAATCAAGAAAGACTGTCCCAACCGGGGCATCGGGACGTTTGTTCTGTTCCGAGGTTACATAGCTCCGACCGTAGTCAATATCGGCTTCCAGTTTGAATTCGACATCTTCGACTAATTCGGCAATATGCTGGTCCGGATTCATGATTTCCACTTCCGCATCACCGGTGAGCATCCCGGCGGTAATCTTGCCCTTTTTGCTTGCTTCAATGGTAAGGGTCCGCATTTCATCGGCATACATCTTGGCCCTAATTTTTTTAATATTCAGGACCAGTTCCGTGACATCTTCATACAGACCGGGAATAGTAGTAAACTCATGCAGGGCGCCATTAATTCTTATCGAAACCACGGCGGCCCCCTGAATTGAGGATAACAATACCCGACGCAGGGCGTTACCCAGCGTAACCCCAAATCCTCTTTCAAGGGGTTCAATTATAAATCGTGAATAATTCTCTGTGGCCGAGGATTGATCTGAGACAATCTCTTTCGGCATCTGTAGGCTTTTCCATTTCATATATCGAAGCCTCCCATAATGACAAATAGGTTTCCTATTTCGAATACAGTTCTACAATTAATTGTTCGTTGGCCGAGATCGGAATATCCTGACGCTTGGGAACTTCCAATAACTCCCCTTCCAAAGCGGCCTTATTCAAACGCAACCAGCCGATTTGATCGGTCTGGCCGAATTCCTTTAATGAAGAGTGAATAATATCAAGTGTTTTTGATTTATCCTTAACTTTAATCAAATTCCCGGGCATGACCTGGTATGATGGAATATCGACGCCTTTTCCATCAATCATAAGATGGCGATGCTTCACCAGTTGCCGGGCCGCTTTGCGTGAAGGAGCAAAGCCGAGCCGATAAACAATATTGTCAAATCGACACTCCAGCATCTGCAGCAGAATTTCACCGGTGACACCGACCTTCATATCGGCCTTCTTAAAATAATTGCGGAATTGTCTTTCTAAAATGCCATATAACCTGCGAACTTTTTGTTTTTCGCGCAGCTGCATCCCATAGTTTGACACTTTAAATCGCCTTGACTGCCCATGCTGCCCCGGAGCGTATCCTCTCCTTTCAAAGGCACACTTGTCAGTACTACACCGATGCCCTTTTAGAAAAAGTTTTTCGCCCTCGCGTCGGCACATTTTGCAGTTTGCTTTCGTATATCGAGCCATGAACTCTCCTGTAAATATCCTAATCTATTACTAAAAAATGGATTTATACTCTTCTTCTTTTGGGCGGACGACAGCCGTTGTGTGGAATCGGGGTAACATCCTTGATAGCCGTAATTTCCAAACCAGCGGCGGACAATGAGCGAATAGCCGCTTCACGTCCCGAACCAGGTCCTTTTACCCAAACTTCAATTTTTCTGACACCCAGATCCAGCGCTTCTTTGGCACATCGGCTGGCAGCCAGCTGAGCAGCAAACGGGGTCGATTTTTTGGAGCCCTTGAAGCCGACTTTACCGGCTGACGACCAGACAATAGTCGCGCCCCTGGTATCTGTTATTGAAACCATGGTATTATTAAATGTCGATTTTATATGGGCGACACCAACCGAATCAATCTTTCCCAGTTTTTTCTTAGTTTTTGTTTTTCTTTTTGGATTAGCCACTTAATAACCTCATTTACCTTATTTCTTAGCCGGAGTCTTTTTCTTGCCGGCAACTGTCCGGGCCGGGCCCTTACGAGTACGGGCATTGGTTTTAGTTCTCTGCCCGCGAAGGGGTAATCCGCGACGATGACGGAGTCCGCGATAGCTGCCAATATCAATCAAGCGTTTAATGTTCATCGATATTTCGCTACGCAGAGTTCCCTCAACTCTATAATCATTTTCAATTACTTTGCGAAGTTTGGCCACTTCCTCTTCGGTCAATTTATTGACTCTTACATCAGGATTTACTCCCGTTACAGAGAGAATCTTTTTCGACGATGTCAGGCCTATACCGAATATGTATGTCAGACCAATCTCGATCCTTTTATCTTTTGGTAAATCGACACCTGCTATACGTGCCAAAGCAACCTCCTGCCAGTATTTTCCAGTCTATCCCTGGCGTTGTTTATGATTCGGGTTTTTACTGCAAATCACCCGAAGAACGCCTTTACGCTTGATAATTTTGCAGTGTTCACATCTTTTTTTTATGGACGAACGAACTTTCATAATACAACACCAACCTAACCATATACATTTATTTATATCTATAAGTTATTCTGCCGCGCGTTAAATCATACGGTGATAGTTCCAATGTAACTCTATCGCCCGGTAAAATCTTAATAAAATGCATCCTCATTTTCCCGGAAATATGAGCAAGAACAACATGCCCATTATCCAGCTCCACCCTGAACATGGCGTTTGGCAACGGTTCCAAAACCTTACCTTCAACCTGAATTGTTTCTTCTTTGGCCATATTATTCTTATACCAGGGTTAATATATCTGCACCGTTTTTGGTAATCGCAACCGTATGTTCAAAGTGAGCCGAAATCGAACCATCGGCAGCAATAATTGTCCAACCATCCGGTTTCTGATTAACCTTAAAACCGCCCTCGTTTACCATCGGCTCAATTGCCAGAACCATTCCCTTTTTGAGAATCGGACCGGCATCAGCCGGACCAAAATGCGGTATCTGCGGCTCTTCATGAAGTTTTTGGCCAATTCCATGACCAACCATTTCCCTGACAACTGAGAAACCGGCCGTCTCCACCACTTCCTGAATTGCCGAGGAAACAACACCCAGTTTTATTCCGGCCTTAACTTTGCTAATCCCGGTCTCTAAAGAACGTTTGGTAACATCAAGAAGTCTCTGTTTTTGTTCAGAAATTTCTCCAACGGCAAAGGTGGCCGCGGAGTCGCCATAAAAACCATCAACGATTGCGCCCAGATCAACCGAGACAACCTGGCCTTCGACCAGTTTCCGCTCAGAGGGAATACCGTGAACCACTTCCTCATCAATTGAGATACAGGCGGTGGCCGGAAAGCCGCGATAACCCTTAAAAGCAGGTGTGGCCCCACGCGATATAATAAAATCTTCGGCGATGGAATCGAGTTTTCCGGTCGTAACACTAGGCTTTATTTCGGACTCAATAACCTTCAGAGTTTCAGCAACTATTTTACCCGCTTTCCTCATAATCTCAATTTGGGCGTCTGTCTTAATGTTAATCACTTCGTTTAATTTTCTTTTATAACCTTTAATAAGGCTTCCGTAATCTCATCCAAAGCTCCTTCGGCCTTAACTTCGATCAACAGGGAGGCCTGACGATAGAAATCAATAATCGGAGCCGTCTGCATTATGTAAACATCGAGCCGATTTTTAACAACATCTTCTTCATCATCGGGGCGTCTTTGCAGTTCGGCGCCATCATGGTCACAAACACCTTCCTGCTTCGGCATCCGGGCCGGATAGTTATAACCGGCGTTACAGATCGGGCAAAAAAATCGACCGGAGAGACGTCTAATTACTTCCTCATTTGAAACATCAAGCAAAATTGCTTTATCGATACGGCTGTTGTTCTTGGCCAACATGTCTCTAAGCGCTTCCGCCTGGGGAACGGTCCGGGGAAATCCATCCAGGATATAACCGTTGTCAAGAGTACCTGAGGCCAGTTTTTCTTCAATCAAATCTACAATAAGCTTATCCGGAACCAGTTCACCGGCTTCCATATATATTTTTGCCTGCATACCGAGATCGGTGCCGTTTTTTACACCTTCCCGAAGCAAGTCGCCCGTTGAAAGATGAAGGATACCAAGCTCCTTGCAGATAACTTTGGCCTGCGTGCCTTTACCCGATCCCGGAGGGCCTAAAAATATTAGGTTCATTAATAAGATCTCCCTCTAATTTTCCCTTTTTTCATAAAGCCATCGTAATGACGCATCAATAGATGCGATTCAATCTGCTGCAGGGTATCCAGTGCCACACCGACAACAATCAGAAGTCCGGTGCCGCCAAAGAAGTAATTGACATTCAACTGACCCATCAATACCCACGGCAACACGGCGATAGACGCGAAAAACAATGCCCCCGGTAGAGTAATTCTGGTTAGTATTCTCTCTATATGCTCGGCCGTTTTCTTGCCCGGACGGATACCGGGTACAAAACCGCCGTTTTTTCTCATGTTGTCAGCAATATCGATTGGATTAAAAACAATGGCCGTATAGAAATATCCAAAAAATACAATAATCAAACCATAGACAATTGAATACGCAAATCCGCCCGGAACCAGAATATTCGAGACAATATTGGCAATCCATTCGGTATTGGGAAATAACTGTTGAACCGTGGCCGGCAGAAACATAATTGACTGAGCAAAGATAATCGGGATAACACCGGCCGAGTTAACTGACAACGGCAGATGCGTGGTGGCCCCGCCGTAAACCTTACGGCCGACAACTCGTTTGGGATACTGTACCGGAATCTTGCGCTGGCCTCGGGTTACCAGGATTACCGCGGCGATAACCGCAATCATCATCACAACCAAAAGCAACTCGACCATAATTGATCTGGTGCCAAACCAGAGGTATTGAACTTCCTCTATAACTGCATCGGGGAAACGAGCCACAATACCAATAAATATTATCAATGAGATACCATTACCGATGCCTTTTTCCGTAATTTTCTCACCCAGCCACATTATGAAGATTGTCCCACAGGTAAATGTCAGCATAGTCAGCGGGATAAACAATGCCGTTGCCATATGGACTATCTGTCCGCCCGGAACTTCAAGTGAAATCAAAAACTGAGCCGTTCCGAAAGCCTGCAGAGCCGCAATCAGGACTGTCAGATAACGGGTATACTGGGTGATCTTACGACGACCCTCTTCCCCCTCTTTCTGAAGTTTCTGAATAAACGGCACTACCGCTCCAAGCAACTGGAACATAATCGAGGCCGAAATATATGGCATTATACCCAGTGCAAAGATGGTTGCTTTTCGGAACGAACCGCCCGCAAAGAGGTCAAGCATGCCAAAAATGGTATCGCCCGACAACGTCTGCGAAAGCAGGCCGCCGTCAACACCGGGGGTCGGAATATGACCGCCGATGCGATATACTATCAGCATGCCCAAGGTAAATAAAATCTTCTTACGAAGTTCCTCAATTTTGAAAATCGACTGAATAGTACCTATCACTTTGTCACCTCGGCTTTGCCTCCGGCTGCCTCAATTTTTTCTATGGCCGACTTCGAAAAGGCGGCGACTTTAACGGTCAAAGCCATTTCCAGTTTGCCGGTTCCCAGAATTTTAACGGGTCGACGCGTTGTCTTAATAATCCCCTGCTTTTTTAGGACTTCCGGTGTTATCTCCGTATCCTGGCATTTGGCCAATCTGTCGAGATTGACCGGCTGATATTCAACCCTGAACATATTTCTAAAACCGCGTTTGGGGACACGCCTCTGAATCGGCATTTGTCCGCCCTCCGACCATGGTCTGATATTCGATCTGCCGCCGGAGCGGGAACGCTGACCCTTATGACCTCGTCCCGATGTTTTTCCGGTTCCGCTGCCTACGCCGCGCCCCACACGTTTACGCTGTTTTCTGGCGCCAGGCGCGGGTTTTAAATTTGATAGTTCTAACGGCATAACTATTACTCCACGTCTTCCCATTTTACCAGATGTTCGACCGTTTTTATCATACCTCTAATTTGAGGCGTATCATTATGAATAACCGATCGATTAATTTTCCCCAGACCGAGAGCAACCATCGTACGTTTTTGATTTTCTTTTCTATCAATAGTGCTGCGTGTCTGAGTCACTTTTATTCTTGCCATATTAAAAACCTTACTCCCGGAGGATTTATCCTTCCGTTCGGTATCTAATCTGTTCTTCCTGGCTTCGCAGGCCGGTTAAACCGTTCATGGCCGCTTTGACAACATTGTGTGGATTACGACTGCCAATAACCTTGGTTAAAACATCCTTAATCCCGGCCGATTCCAAAACGGCTCGAACGGCACCTCCGGCAATAACGCCGGTTCCGGCCGAGGCCGGCCTTAAAACAACTGTTGAAGAGCTAAACTTGCCCAAAATATAATGCGGGATTGAACCCTCGGGTGTTATCGGAATGGTAACCATTGATTTGCGGGCCGCCTCGGTACCTTTGCGGATTGCATTCACAACCTCCGAGGCCTTGCCCAAACCAATTCCAACCTGGCCGTTACGCTGGCCAACTGCTACCAGAGCAGTAAAACTAAAGCGCCGGCCGCCTTTGACAACCTTCGCAACACGATTAATATGGATTACTCTCTCGTCGTAATCGAGACTTTCCATTTCCCTTCGAACCAAATTTAATACCTCATTTGCTTATCTAAATTTTTAGACCTGCTTTGCGAGCCGCCTCGGCCAGAGACTTGGCCCGACCGTGATACAGATAGCGGTTCCTGTCAAAAACTACCTTTGTTATATTCTTCTCAAGCGCCCGCCGCGCAATCTCTTCACCTATAATACCGGCTGCGTCAATTTTATTCTTGCCGGCTACCTTTTTGACCATCTCCTTGGAGAGAGTTGAGACAGCCGTCAGGGTGACCATTTTTTCATCATCAATAATCTGAGCCGTAATATTTTTCAACGAACGAGAAACCGTTAGGCGGGGAAGAATAGATGTCCCGGTAATTTTATACCGGACTCCTTTTTTTCTCCTGTCGGCTCGAATATCCTTTTCAATTTTATTAGCCATAAATACTAATCCTTACTTATACACCGGTCCCAACGGCCGCTTTCCCGGCTTTACGGCGAATCGTTTCAAAGTCATATTTAATCCCCTTGCCTTTATATGGCTCCGGAGGACGCAGGGCACGAATCTCGGCTGCCGCCGAGCCAACTAACTCTTTATTGATACCGGAAACAATAATTTTGTTTACTTTCGGCACCACATCCAGAGTAACACCTTCGGGGGCGCGAAATATTATCGGATGCGAAAAGCCCAGGAGCAATTCCAGCAATTTACCTTTCATTTCAGCCCGGTATCCGATACCGTTAATCTCCAGCGTGATTGTAAATCCGTTGGTAACGCCGGTGACCATATTTTGGATAAGCGCCCTGGTCAAGCCATGCAGCGAGCGATGTTTTTTAGTATCACTGGGCCGGGTGACAACAATCGTATCGTTTTCCAGAGCAACATTAATATCTTCGTGTATCGGACGCGACAGATTTCCCTTCGGTCCGATAACGGTAATTTGTCCGTCTTTAATATCAACCTTCACTCCGGAAGGAACTATAACCGGTTGTTTTCCAATTTTCGACATAATCTTTTACTCCGCCTACCAGATATTAAACAAAGCTTCACCACCAACGCGTTTTTCAATAGCCTGAGCGTTCGTAATAATACCCTGAGAGGTTGATATAATCGTTATTCCAATTTGACTTCTGGTCAGTCGTTTAATATGATCGAGGTCAAAATATTTTCTCAGTCCCGGTTTGGACAGTCTTTTCAGGCCTCTGATAATCGGATCATCATCCTTGCTGTATTTCAAATATACTCGTAAAATGCCCTGGCGATTATCAGGAAGCTCGATCATATCCTTGAGAAATTTTTCTTCAAGAAGAATCTTGGCAATAGAACGTTTTATATTTGAGGCCGGAACATCGACGGCCACCTTTTTTGCTTTGGAACCGTTTCTGATTCTCGTCAACATATCCGCAATCGGATCGGTCATTGACATATTATCTTCTCCTGTCTCCTAATCTTTACCAACTGGCTTTCACGACTCCGGGTATTTCACCGGCAAGAGCCATTTGCCTGAAACAGATTCGACAAATTCCAAATCTACGCATATAAGCTCTGGGCCGTCCGCAGCGACGACATCGATTGTATTTACGAACCTTAAATTTCGAGACCCGTTTTTGTTTTTCTATCAAGCAGGTTTTAGCCACATTATCTCCTATTTTGCAAACGGCATTCCCAGTTCGGTTAACAACCGACGACTTTCCTCATCGGTTTTTGCCGTAGTTGTAATAGTGATATTCATACCGCGAATTTTATCTATTTTATCATAATCGATTTCAGGAAATATTATCTGTTCTCTGATACCGAGGTTGAAATTGCCACGACCATCAAAAGCTTTAGCCGAGATTCCACGAAAGTCCCTGATTCTGGGGATAGCGGCATTAATCAGCCGATCAAGAAATTCATACATCCGCTCCCGCCGTAAGGTAACTTTGGCACCAATCTTAGCTCCCTCTCTTAATTTAAAATTCGAGATTGACTTTTTGGCTTTGGTCAACAGCGGTTTCTGGCCGGTAATCTGGGTTAGATCGTTGACGGCCGCTTCCAGAGATTTGGGAGTGGCAATCGCTTCACCGACACCAATATTTACGGTTATCTTGGTCAGTCGGGGAACCTCCATCACAGACGAATATTTAAATTCTTTCATCAATTTTGGCAAAACTTGTTCATTATAACTTTTTTTCAATCTGGCCATTTTCTTTACCTGCTATATTGCTTCGCCGCATTTCCGACAAAGGCGAATTTTTGACTTGGTTCCCTTACCTTCATCGATAACCTTGAAGCTGATTTTTGTCGGAGCATCACACGATTTACAGAACAAAGCAATGTTTGACAAATGTATCGGAGCTTCCTTCCTGATAATACCACCTTTTTGATTGCGCTGACTCGGCCTGGTATGGCGGCTTATCATATTAACACCCTCAACAATCACGCGATCGCGACCCGGGAAAACATGCAAGACCTTACCGATTTTCGGCTTGTCGGAACTTCCCCTATTCTTTCCCCGCCTGATAACGACTATATCATTTTTTTTAATCCTCATGCCCATTTACCTCTATATAACTTCCGGAGCAAGAGAAAGAATTTTCATAAACTGCTTTTCTCTAAGTTCACGGGCCACCGGACCAAAAATACGTGTCCCGCGCGGCTCTTTTTGCTCATTTATTATTACGGCGGCGTTATCCGAAAAGCGAATGATCGAACCATCACGTCGCCTTGTTTCAGCTTTTATACGAACGACAACCGCCCGACATACTTCTGATTTTTTAACCGTCCCGCCAGGGATGGCATCCTTTACGGCCACAACAATAATATCACCAAGTCGGGCATATTTCCGTTTGGATCCGCCCAGAATGCGAAAACATTCTACCCGTTTGGCTCCGGAGTTATCGGCAACCGTTAAGTTCGTAGATTCCTGTATCATCCTTCTACTCCCAAATTACCCAGCGGCAGCATTATTTGGCTCTTTCTATAATTTCCACCAAACGCCATCTTTTCAGAGACGATAATGGTCGGGTTTCCATAACTCGAACCGAATCACCCTGGTTGGCATCGTTCTTTTCGTCGTGGGCATAAAGCTTCATAAACTGCTTAACAATCTTGCCATATAACGGGTGTCTCATGGTTCGTTCAATTTTAACAACGATGGTTTTGTTCATCTTAGCTGAGATTACTCGGCCGGTTCTTACTTTTCGCGAGTTTCTATTCATCAGAACCTATTCCTTCTTGCCTTCGTCGGTTTCTTTGACCGGTTCATTATCAGGCTTTTTGTCAAGAATCGAAACCGGCGTATCAACAATTTTCCTAATATTCTTTTCATCCTCAGTAAGGATAGTCTCAATCCTGGCAATATCGCGTCTGATAGTACGCAGTTTTAGAGGATTGTCAAGTTCCTTAAATGTCTTTCTCATTTTGAGATTGAAGATTTCTTCATTGAACTCATGTTTTTTCTGAAGAAGCTCTTCTTTGGTCATATCTCTTAAAGTCACCATCTTCATGACTATTTACCACCTGTTTCGGAACGAGTTACAAATTTGATTTTTACCGGGAGCTTTTTACCGGCCAAACGAAAAGCTTCTTTGGCCTGATTTTCAGCCACACCTTCAACCTCAAATAAAATTCGTCCCGGTTTAACAACCGCTACCCAATAATCCGGAGCTCCCTTACCTTTACCCATTCTGGTTTCGGCCGGTTTTTTGGTAATCGGCTTATCCGGAAAGATTCTGATCCAAACCTTACCACCTCTTTTGAGGTAACGGGTTAAAGCGATACGAGCGGCTTCAATCTGACGATCGGTTATCCAGCCCGGCTCCATTGCCTTTAATCCAAATTCACCAAATGAAATCGAACTCCCGCGATAAGCCTTACCGCCGGTTCTACCAGTTTGCATTTTTCTAAATTTTGTTTTCTTTGGCATCAACATAATATTATCTCCAGCCTACTGCCAATCTCACTTGCCTTCATCTTTCGATTTTGGCGGATTATTCTTCCTGGGTGTTTCTGCCTTCTTTGCAGAAGGCATAGTTCCTTGTTTTTTAGGACCGGTTGCTTTGGCACCTTTCGGTTCTGATTTACTCCCGGCCGGTCGCGCTGGTTTCGCCGGTCGCGCTGGTTTCGCCGGCCGCCTTCTGTCGTTTTTACCAAAAGGTTTGTCCCTGCCAGCCTGACTCCTGGGGACGGGACCTCGGCCTGATCTTTGTTCAGAAGGGCCTTTTCTATCTCTACCGGCATCTCGGACGCCCTCTGGCCTTTGACCGGATCGGCGAACACGGCCACGCGGCTGTCTCTTACGGCGGGCCTCTTCCCGTTTTCGTTTTTCTTTTTTACCGGTCATTTCAATTTCGGGACGATCCGCGCTGGCCTTTCCGGCATCTTCCCTGACATCCATTTCCCCCGCACCCATAACCATGCCACGACAAATCCAGACTTTTACACCAATCGTGCCATAGGTGGTATGCGCCGTTGAGGTAGCATAATCAATATCAGCCCGAAGAGTATGAAGCGGAACGCGACCCTGCATATATTTTTCCTTACGGGCAATCTCGGCACCAGCCAAACGTCCGCTGCAGACAATCTTTATTCCCTCGGCACCCATTTTCATTGTCGCCATCATTGCCCTTTTCATGGCGCGGCGATAGGCTATACGCCCCTCCAGTTGACGGGCTATCGAATCGCCCACCAGGCGGGCATTTAATTCCGGTTTTTTAACCTCGATAATATTCAGAGAAATATCTTTTTTGGTCAGAAGCTGCAACTCCTCCCGAAGCTTATCAACTTCGGAACCCTTACGGCCAATGACGATTCCGGGACGAGAAGTATGTATATCAACGGTTACCTTTTTCGGAGCGCGAAGTATTTCAACCTTTGCCAATCCGGCATTGTCCAGTCGTGTATTGATATATTTTTTAACCATCAAGTCTTCGTATATAAGATCACCAAAGTTTCTATCAGCAAACCATTTGCTGTTCCATGATTTTATCACTCCCAGTCGGAAGCCAATAGGATGTGTCTTCTGTCCCAAGCTTATCTCCTTGTCCTAAGCCTCTTTACTCTCATTTCCAGAGTCAGATTGTTTTTCATTTTCAGAAGTCTTATTATCTATCTTTGAATCTTTGCTTTTAGTTTCTTTTTTTGCTGCTGCTTTTGCCTTTGGCTTGGTTTCTTTTTTTGTTTCAGCATCAGCTTTTTTCGCTTTGGTGGTTTTGGCCGTCTTCTTCGCTTTAGTTGTTTTGGTCTTGCCTTCACTTGCATCATCGGATTTTTTGTCAGAGGCGGCGACCTTTTTGGCTTTCTTTGGACGAGACGGCTTTGGCGTTTCCTTTTCAGGCTCTCCTTCAACAAAAACGGTCAGATGGCAAAATCTTTTTCTGAGCCTGAACACCCGACCCATCGATTGGAACCTGATTCGTTTGGCCGTTGGGGCCTGGTCCACGAAAATATTGGTCACTGAAAGATCTTCGGCCTTAAGTTTGGCCGTTCCAACACCGGCGATGGCATTAGCCGCAGCTGATTTTAATGTTTTGGCCAGATGATGAGCCGCCGACTTAGGTGTATAATTAAGTATATTGAGCGCTTCCTCAACCGGTTTGCCCTTGATAAGGTGCGCTACCTGCCTCATCTTCCTCGGTGACGTTTTTAGGTATTTTACACTTGCTTTCGCCTGCATGGTCGTATTCCTTTTATCCCTTTAAAGAGGTGGCCCGCTCAACCAGTTTGCCGCCGTGGCCTCTAAAAGTGCGAGTTGGCGCAAATTCTCCGAGTTTATGTCCAACCATATTTTCTGTAATATAAATAGGTATAAACTTATTTCCGTTATGCACGGCCAGGGTGTGCCCAACAAATTCCGGCGGTACCGTTGAACGCCGTGCCCAGGTTTTTATAACTTTCTTTTCACCCGTTTCGTTTAATGCATTTACCTTCTTAAGAAGTTTGACGTCTATATACGGGCCTTTTTTTAATGACCGTGGCATTTATATCCTCACCTATTTCTTTTTCTTACGCGACTCAACAATATATTTATTTGATTTACGTTTACTTCTGGTTTTCAGACCCTTGGTTTTCTTACCCCAGGGTGTACAGGGGTGACGGCCGCCCGAACTACGACCTTCACCACCACCCATCGGATGGTCAACCGGGTTCATGGCAACGCCCCGCACTTTGGGCCGCCAGCCGCGCCAGCGAGAAACTCCGGCCTTGCCCCAATGGACATTTTTATGCTCCGAATTACTAATCGTCCCGATAGTACCATAACAGGTCAATTTCACTAACCGAATTTCACCTGACGGCATTTTCAAATGAGCAAACCGGCCCTCTTTAGCCACCAGCTGAATATAGGTTCCGGCGCTGCGGGCAATTTGTCCGCCTCGTCCCGGAAATAATTCCACATTATGAAGGAATGTTCCCAACGGAGCATTATTTATCGGCAACGAATTTCCGGTCCTGATTTCAGATTTTTCACCGGACATAACCACATCATCCACTTTTAATCCGTCCGGAGCCAGAATATATCTTTTCTCACCATCGATATAATGAAGTAGCGCAATATAAGCCGAACGATTGGGATCGTATTCAATTGATGCAACTCGCGCCGGAATATCAAACTTGTTTCGCTTAAAATCAATAATCCGATAATGCCTTTTATGACCGCCGCCGCGATGACGTGCCGTTATTCGGCCCTTATTATTCCTTCCCCCGCGCTTTCTCAAAGGCCTGAGCAATGATTTCTCGGGAACCGTTGATGTAATCTCGTCAAAAGACGGAACAGTTCTAAACCTTTGCGACGGAGTTGTCGGTTTGAATTTCTTTATTGCCATAGTACTATCTCTACCTTAGCTTTAGACATTGTCGAAATCTGCTATATGTTCGCCTTCTTTTAATTTAACAATGGCTTTTTTCCAGGCCGGAGTGCGCCCCTCAAAGCGACCCAGACGCTTTGGTTTACCCGGCATAGTCATCGTCCGAACACTAGCAACCTTGACGCCAAAAGCCTTCCCAACAGCTTTTTTTATTTCCTGTTTATTTGCTTTTCGATTTACCCGAAAAACGTAATAATTATCAATTTCTTTTAATTTGGTCGATTTCTCAGTCACCAGGTGCAATTCAATTATATCTCTTACATTTTTCATTTGACAAAAACCTCCTCCGCTTTTTCAAGAGCCGCTTTTGTCATAACCAGAACGTCGGCGTTTACTATATCAAAGGTATTTGCCAGTGGGGCTCGGGTATATTTTGCCTTCCGTATATTCCTAACCGACAGAATCAGATTTTTATTTTCGCCTTCGTCAAGAATCAAACATTTTTTCTTTTGCAAACCAAGCTTGTCAAGAATAGTAGCCATACTTTTTGTCTTGACTTCAGGTAATTCAAATTTGTCGACAACCTTCAGATTTTCGTTTTGAGCCTTATCTGAGAAGGCTGATAGAAGCGCCAACCGTTTCATCTTTCTTGGAAATTTGCCGCCATAAGTACGCGGTTTCGGTCCAAAGGTTATACCGCCTCCACGCCATAACGGTGATCGGATCGTTCCGGCACGGGCTCGACCGGTACCTTTCTGGCGCCATGGCTTGGCACCGCCGCCGCGGACATCAGAACGTTCTTTTGACGATGAAGTTCCCTGCCGGCGATTGGCCAGGAAGTTGACAACATACTGATGAACCAGTTCCGTTTTTGGCTCGATGCCAAAAAGCTTTTCATTCAGCGTAATAGTGCCGATTTCGCCGCCATCCTGATTATATAATTTGGTTTCCATCTACCAATCGTCCTACTTATTCCGGTTAGTCGTCCTTATATGAAGTAATGTACCCCTTTTACCAGGGACAGAACCATTTACCAGGAGCAGATTCTGCTCATCGATAATGTCGACTATCATCAGATTTAAAGCTGTTACTCTATCTTTACCCATTTTCCCGGGCATTTTCATGCCCTTAAAAACACGCGAGGGCCATGACGACTGACCAATCGATCCCGGCGCACGCTGGCGATCGGATTGGCCGTGAGTCTTTTGACCTCCGGAAAAATGGTGACGTTTCATTACACCCTGAAAACCCAGACCCTTGGAAATACCGCTGATATCAACCGATTCACCTTTTTTGAAAAGATCAACTTTCAACTCCTGGCCAATATTGTATTCGCCTTCAAAATCGATCTCCCTCAGATAACGGCGCGGTTCAACACCGGCTTTCTCATACAAACCCAGGTCCGGTTTATTGAAGAGGTTTTTGCGCTTTTCACCAAAGCCAACCCGAAGAGCTTCGTAACCGTCTCTTTCTGATCTTCTTTTATCGACAACAACACAAGGGCCGACTTCAATAACGGTAACAGGAATAGCATCCCCATCCGCATTAAAAACGCGAGTCATACCTAATTTCTTGCCCAACAACTCTCTCATTACTGCACCACCATCAGGTCTTTATTTCAACGTCAACCCCGGCCGGCAAATTAAGCTTCATTAAAGCATCAACCGTCTGCGGTGTTGATTCATAAATATCTATCAATCGCTTGTGAATTCTTGTCTCGAATTGCTCACGCGATTTTTTATCAACGTGCGGCGAACGAAGAACCGTATAAACCGTTCTCTTAGTTGGCAGAGGAATCGGGCCGGCAATCCTGGCACCCGTTCTAAGAACCGTCTGGGTGATGGCCTTAGTCGATTTGTCTAACGAATAGTGATCGTACGCCTTAAGCCTTATTCTTATCTTCTGGGCTTCCATAATCAAACCTTTATATTCAACATCTACTTTCTATTCAATAATTCCCGCGATGACGCCGGCACCTACTGTTCGGCCGCCCTCGCGAATCGCAAAGCGAAGACCTTCTTCCATTGCTATCGGGGTAATCAGTTCGCCCTCAAAGGAAACATTGTCGCCCGGCATTACCATCTCAACGTTTTCGGGAAGCTTCACCGTCCCGGTGACGTCCGTCGTCCGAAAATAAAACTGAGGACGATATCCCTTGAAAAACGGCGTGTGACGACCACCCTCTTCCTTACTCAAAACGTAAACCTCTGCCTTAAACTTCGTATGAGGGGTGATCGATCCCGGTTTGGCCAAAACCATACCCCGCTCTAAATCTTCCTTGTCAACGCCGCGAAGCAAACAACCGATATTATCGCCGGCCTCAGCATAATCCATAATCTTGCGAAACATCTCTACTCCGGTACAAACCGTCTTGCGAGTCTCACGAATACCGACGATCTCAATGTTCTCACCCATACGAATCTCGCCACGCTCGACTCGACCGGTACCGACCGTGCCACGACCCGTAATCGAAAAAACATCCTCAACCGGCATCAAAAACGGCTTGTCCTTATCGCGCTGTGGCTCCGGAATATAAGAGTCAACCGCTTCCATCAACTCACGAACCGAATTGAACGATTCATCGTCCTCCGTCTCAGGATTCGAAGCCGCCGTCAAAGCCTGCAAGGCACTACCGCGAATAACAGGTATGTCATCACCGGGAAATTCATACTTCGTCAGAAGGTCGCGAACCTCAAGCTCGACCAGATCCAGAAGCTCAGGATCATCGACCATGTCAACCTTGTTCATGTAAACGATGATATAAGGAACGCCAACCTGACGGGCCAGCAAAATATGCTCGCGGGTCTGAGGCATCGGACCGTCGGCCGCCGAAACAACCAGAATCGCTCCGTCCATCTGGGCCGCGCCAGTGATCATGTTCTTGATGTAATCGGCATGACCGGGACAGTCAACATGAGCATAGTGACGATTATCCGTCTCATACTCAACATGAGCCGTCGCAATCGTGATACCACGTTCACGTTCTTCAGGAGCATTGTCAATCGAATCAAACGAACGTATCTCCGATAATCCCTTACGATTAAGTATCATCGTCATCGCCGCCGTTAAGGTCGTCTTACCATGATCAACATGACCGATCGTGCCTACATTAACATGCGGCTTCGTCCTGACAAATTTCTCCTTCGCCATAGCTTTCTAACTCCTTTTCTATCTCAATCTACATTATATTCGCAAACATTTTTTTCGAAACATCTTCAGGTAACGGAGAATAATTGGAAAACTCCATCGTGTAAGCTCCCCGTCCTTGAGTCAAATTTCTCAGAGCCGTGGCATAACCAAACATCTCGGCCAACGGCATCATGGCCGTTATTGCCTGCACCTTATTCCTTGGTACCATTCCGTTGATTTTACCCCGTCTTAGATTCAGATCACCAACGACATTCCCCATATAATCATCCTGACAAATTACTTCAACCTTCATTATCGGTTCAAGTATTACCGGTTTTGCTCTCCTTATACCATCTTTTAGTGCCATTGAAGCGGCAATTTGATAGGCCATCTCTGACGAATCAACCGAATGATACGAACCATCATATAAGATAGTCTTAATGCCGGTTACAGGGTATCCGGCAATAACTCCTGTTGACATGGCGTTCTTAAGGCCCTTTTCTACAGCCGGAATAAATTCATGAGGAATTGCATTTGCTTTAATTTCATTTTTAAAGCCGAAAACGGTTCCGTTCTGAGCAGGTTCAAGACGAATTTTAACATGACCGTACTGCCCCTTGCCGCCGGATTGCCTGATAAATTTCCCCTCGGTTTCGACCGACTCGGTAATAGTCTCTTTATAAGCAACCGATGGCTTGCCAATATTAGCATGAACCTTAAACTCGCGAATCAAGCGGTTAATCAGAATATCGAGATGCAGTTCGCCCATCCCGGAAATAATTGTCTGGCCGGTTTCCTCATTAAATTTTACGATAAAGGTTGGATCCTCTTCTTCCAGCTTTTGAAGTGAATCGGCCAATTTATCATGATCATCCTGCGATTTCGGTTCAATGGCAACAAAAATAACCGGTTCCGGAAATTTCATTACTTCCAGAACAATTGGATATTTGGTACCGCAGAGAGTATCACCAGTTGTCGTTTTTCTAAAACCAATAATAGCGACAATATCACCGGTGGAAGCGACTGGAATATCGGCTCGCTTGTTGGAATGCATTCTTAATATCCGTCCCACTCTCTCTTTAATACCCGAGATCGGATTTAATATATAACTGCCGGTTTTTATTTCGCCGGAATATACCCTAACATAACAAAGTTTGCCAGCGTGAGGATCAGTAGCAATTTTAAAGGCCAAGGCCGCTAGCGGCTCGGATGAGTCGGGCGATCTTTTTAATTCTTTTTTACCATCAAGCGAGGTCCCTTTAATCGGAGGAAGATCGTTTGGCGCTGGCAAAAAGTCAACTATTGCATCCAATAGCTTTTGGATACCTCTATTTTTTAGTGAAGACCCAACCAGTACCGGGACCAATGTACCACCGATTACGGCCTGTCTGAGTGCCCGAATAATATCGGCGGAGTTAATCTCTTCATTATTAAGAAAATTCTCAAAAAGTTTATCATCATAGTCAGAAATTGCTTCCAGTAAACGTTCGCGTGCTTCCTTGGCTGTTTCCATCATATTTTCAGGAATTGAATATTCAACAAAAGTAGCACCCTGAGTATCATCATTATAAATTCGATAATTCATATCAATCAGATCAATTATGCCGCTGAATGAATTTTCCTTGCCAACCGGAATTTGAATTGGGATCGGTTTTAGTGTCAATTTTTCGTTCATTCCTTTTAATGTACGATCAAAGTCGGCACCAACTCTATCCATTTTATTAACATAAGCAATCCGCGGGACATGATACTTGTCGGCCTGAAGCCAGACCGTCTCCGATTGTGGTTCAACACCACCAACGGCACAAAACAGAGCCACCGCTCCGTCCAAAACTCTTAATGATCTTTCAACTTCCATGGTAAAATCTACGTGGCCGGGGGTATCAATGATATTGATTTCGTGGTTACGCCAATAGCAGGTTGTCGCCGCCGAGGTTATAGTAATCCCTCTCTCCTTTTCCTGCTCCATCCAATCCATAGTGGCAGCACCGTCATCAACCTCACCGATACGATGAGTTTTTCCGGTATAATAAAGGATACGTTCGGTCGTAGTCGTTTTACCGGCATCTATGTGAGCCATAATGCCGATATTCCTGACTAATTGTATATCCTTTTTAACAGACATAAAAAAACCCTAACTGAGTTCCGCAATAAAAACAGGCTGATTAACAAGGGATTGTCGGCATCAAACCGGGAATTCAGCAGGGGCCGGTCGGCAAGCCTTTAGATCACACTCGTCATATCTTAAATAATGCCCGCAATAAAACTACTCCTCCTAGTTATTAGTCCTCCAACCTTTTCTACCATCTAAAATGGGCAAAAGCCTTATTGGCTTCGGCCATCTTATGCGTATCTTCTTTTTTCTTTATCGAAGCACCTTCATTGTTGGCCGCGGCGCCAAACTCAGCAGCCAACTTCTGGGCCATCGTATGTTCGCTTCTTGCCACCGAATAAGTAATCAGCCATCTGATGGCCAGCGCTACCCGTCGATCCGGTTTTACTTCCATAGGAACCTGGTAGGTGGCGCCGCCAACCCGACGCGATTTTACCTCGAGAGTCGGTTTAACATTATTCAATGCCCTATTAAAAACCTCAATACCGGGCTGACCCGATTTCTTTTCGATAATATCAAGCGCCATATAAAGATTTTTCTCGGCGATTGATTTTTTACCTCTCTTTATCATGTAACTGATAAACTGCGTAATCAGCCTTTCGCCATACTTGGTATCTGGAATCCATTGCTGTTTTTTCAGTTTCTTCCTTCTTGGCATTTATATCAACCCACCTCTCTATTTCTTTGGCCTTTTGGTTCCATATTTGGAACGCCCCTGGATTCTGTCGGCCACGCCCGATGTATCCATAGTGCCTCGGATAACATGATACCGAACGCCTGGAAGATCTTTAACACGACCACCCCTGATAAGAACAATCGAGTGTTCCTGAAGATTATGTCCTTCACCGGGAATATAGGCGGTCACTTCCATTTTATTAGTTAGCCTGACACGAGCAACTTTGCGTAGAGCAGAATTCGGTTTCTTCGGCGTCGAAGTATAGACTCGAGTGCAGACTCCTCTCTTTTGAGGACATCCCTTTAGGGCCGGCGTAGTTGTTTTTGAACTTACCACCTTGCGGCCTTTTCGTATCAGTTGACTAATAGTCGGCAATGTAACTCCTTAACAATAGGTTTCACATAAACTTAAAAATAAACAGACTTGTAAGTTATTTATTTTCCAATTATTGTCAAGCCTTTTCTTGGAAAATATTGGTCATCGATTTGTCAGCCCCGAGACCGCCTTCCTCCTCTTCCTCACTTATTATTTCGAATGAATGATATTTTTCAATACCGGTTCCGGCCGGAATCAAATGTCCGATAATAACATTTTCTTTCAAGCCCTGTAGGGTGTCAATCTTTCCATTTATAGCCGCTTCGGTCAGAACCTTGGTCGTCTCCTGGAAAGATGCCGCCGAAATAAAGCTCTCGGTGGACAAAGAAGACTTGGTAATGCCCAAAAGGAGCGGCTCAAACGTCGCCGGTTCACCACCTTCGGCTATAACCCGGGCGTTCTCATCGGCGAATTTAAGACGATCGGCCTGCTCTCCTTCCAAGAAATTGGTATCACCTGATTCTGTTACCTTAACTTTCTGAAGCATCTGGCGTACAATAACTTCAATGTGCTTGTCGTTGATTTTTACGCCCTGCAAACGGTAAACTTCCTGAATTTCATTCACCAGATATTCCTGCACGGCATTAACTCCCAAAATTCTCAGAATGTCATGCGGGACAATTGAGCCCTCGCATAGTCTATCGCCGGCATAAGCACGATCGCCATTGTGAACATGCATGTGTCGTCCATGCGGAATAAGGTATTCTTTAGTTTCGCCTTCATCCCCGTGAACCATAATTTGCTGCTGACCGCGGATGATTTTGCCCATCTCAATAATGCCATCAACTTCCGAAATAACAGCCGGATCATGCGGTTTTCTGGCCTCGAAAAGTTCGGCGACTCGAGGCAAACCGCCAGTAATATCGCGAGTTTTAGAGATTTCTCGCGGAATCTTAACAAGAAATTCACCGGGATCTATCTTTTGCCCTTCGCTCACAAGCAAATTTGCACCAGTGGGGATTCGATAACTGTTTTTTATCTTTTTCTTGGCATCCTTGATTATTATTGTCGGGAACAGGATCTTTTCACGCTCCTCAACTATAATCGGTTGAATTAAACCTGTTGTTTCGTCAAGTTCCTCGCGTAATGTAACATCGGGAATAATATCTTTAAATTTAACAGTTCCACCATATTCGGTTACAATAGTTGTTGAATAAGGATCCCATTCAAAAATGGCGTCAGCGCTTTCAACATCCTGCTTATCATCTACAGCCAGTATCGAACCATAAGGAATCTTCATTCGGGAACGAACCCGGTCCTTATCGTCTTTAATATGAATCTCGCCCTCACGACCGGTGATAACCTTTAATTTATCATTACGAGCTATAGACTGGATATTGATAAATTCAATCTTCCCTTTATACTTGGTTTCAACCTTCGATTGCTCCGCAATTCTGGCCGCCGTTCCGCCGATATGGAAGGTTCGCAAGGTCAGCTGAGTGCCGGGCTCACCAATCGATTGAGCCGCAATAACACCGACTGCCTCTCCAATATCAACCATTTTCATTGAAGCCAGATTTCGGCCATAACACTTGGCGCAGACGCCTCGTTTTAATTCACATGTCAGCACCGATCGAATATGAACCGAATCGACACCGGCTTCTTCAATTTGAAGCGCCGACTCTTCCTTGATTTCCTCTCCAGCCTCAACAATTACCTCGTCAGTAATCGGATCATACACATCTTCAAGTGCCACTCGACCCAGAATACGATCGTGCAGCGACTCGATTACTTCTTCACCTTCCTTGAGAGCCGAAAGATGGATACCAAGAATCGTATCGCAGTCTTCTTCGGTAATAATTACATCCTGTGCCACATCAACCAGACGCCTCGTCAAATAACCGGCATCGGCCGTCTTGAGAGCCGTATCGGCCAAACCTTTACGAGCACCATGAGTGGAGATAAAATACTCAATTACCGAAAGCCCTTCACGGAAGTTGGAAATAATTGGCGATTCAATAATTTCACCAACGCCACCAGTTATTTTTTTCTGCGGCTTGGCCATCAAACCACGCATACCGGCCAACTGCCGAATCTGTTCCTTACTGCCTCGAGCGCCCGAATCAGCCATCATATAAACCGGATTAAAACCATCACGGTCATTAGCCAGATTATCAAACATAACGGTGGCAACTTCGGAGGTTATGCCGGTCCAGATATCGATAATCTGATTATATCTTTCGCCATTAGTGATAACGCCCCGCTCATATTTCTTGGAAATGGCATCAACCCTTTTCTTTCCTTCGGCAATAAGTTTCTTTTTGGCTTCAGGAATCAATAGATCGTCAATCGATACTGTCAATCCTGCCAGGGTGGCATATTCAAATCCCAGTTTTTTTAATTTATCTAGAAACTGCACCGTTTTCGCCGAGTTTGTCTTGCGATAACAATCCAAAACCAGCTGTTCCAGCTTGCCGCGGGAGGCTGTTTCATTAAAGAAATCTAGCTCTTTGGGCATAATCTGATTCAATATTATCCGGCCGGGAGTTGTCTCAATAAGGTTACCATCAATTCTTACCCTGATACGAGCATGAAGATCTACAGCATCTGTAGAATGAGCCATAAGAATTTCGTCTATGGAATAAAACACCATTCCTTCGCCTTTAACATTAGAGCGAGACTTGGTAAGATAATAACAGCCGATAACCATATCCTGTGAAGGAGTGGTCACCGGTCGACCCGAAGATGGCAAAAGGAGATTATTACCGGCATGCATTAATAACCGGGCTTCCAGCTGGGCCTCAAATGAAAGTGGAATATGAACAGCCATCTGGTCACCGTCAAAATCGGCATTAAAAGCGGCGCAAACCAGGGGGTGCAGTTTTATCGCCTTACCCTCAATCAATCTGGGGTAAAAGGCCTGGATTCCAAGACGGTGAAGAGTTGGGGCACGGTTTAAAAGTATCGGATGATCAGTAATAATTTCTTCAAGAATATCCCAGACCTCAGGACGTTCCCGCTCGACCAGCTTTTTGGCCGATTTTACAGTCTGGACATACCCCTTTTCTTCCAGTTTCATTATGATAAACGGCTTGAACAGTTCCAGGGCCATATTCTTTGGCAATCCGCATTGGCCAATTTTTAACTCGGGGCCAACAACGATTACCGAACGGCCGGAATAGTCAACACGTTTACCAAGCAGGTTCTGACGGAATCTGCCCTGCTTACCTTTCAGAAGGTCAGACAAAGATTTAAGCGGACGTTTGGAATCGCCACGAACCGAATGGGTTCGGCGACCATTATCCAGAAGAGCGTCAACCGCCTCCTGAAGCATCCTTTTTTCATTTCTAAGAATGACTTCAGGGGCATGAATATTAATAAGCTTTTTGAGTCGATTATTTCTATTTATTACGCGCCTGTACAGATCGTTTAAATCCGAGGTGGCAAAGCGACCGCCTTCAAGCGGTACCAGCGGGCGAAGATCAGGAGGAATAATCGGAATTGTACTTAGGATCATCCACTCCGATCGGTTATTTGACTGTCGAAATGCTTCCACGATTTTTAATCGTTTTAATGCATCTTTCTGCCTTTGAACTGATGTTTCCACTTTGGCCTGAGCTCTCAAGTTAATCGATATTTCATCCATATCCATCTGGGATAAAATCTCTCTAACGGCTTCGGCGCCCATTCCGGCCCTAAACTCCTTACCGCTTTCTTCGAGCTCAATATACTCCTCCTCAGTGAGAATGTCTCTCTCATGATACGAAGTATTACCGGGGTCAATTATTATATATGATTCATAATAGAGAATCTTTTCCAGTTCTCTGACAGAACAATCCAGCAGGTTGCCAATTCTTGATGGCAGCGATTTAACAAACCAGATATGAGTTACCGGTACGGCCAGATCAATATGACCCATTCTTTCACGGCGCACTTTCGACTGGGTAACCTCAACACCGCAACGATCGCAAACAATTCCGCGGAAACGGATTCTTTTGTACTTACCGCAGTTGCATTCCCAGTCTTTGACCGGGCCAAAAATACGTTCACAGAAAAGTCCGTCTCTTTCCGGTTTGAATGATCGATAATTAATCGTTTCAGGTTTCAGGACCTCACCGAACGACCATGAAAGGATCGTTTCGGGAGAAGCCAATTGCACCTGAATGGCAGAAAAGTTGGACGGCTTCTTCTGCTGTGCACGTGGTGTGTTTGTGGGAAAGGTAGCCACCATTAAACTCCTTTTATATAATCACCGCTAGGCGGTTTATATTTTCCTAAAAATTTGCAAAACGCCATTTCTATCAATCTCTACTTTTCAATCAGTTTGACATCAAGTCCCAATGCCTGAAGTTCTTTAACCAGGACATTAAACGATTCCGGAATCCCCGGTTCCGGTGGATTTTCACCCTTAACAATCGCCTCGTAAACCTTGCTTCGTCCAACGACGTCATCAGATTTAACGGTCAATAGCTCCTGCAAGGCATAAGCGGCGCCATACGCCTCCATTGCCCAGACTTCCATCTCACCGAAACGCTGGCCGCCGAACTGAGCCTTACCACCCAGCGGTTGCTGAGTAACAAGACTGTATGGGCCAATAGAGCGAGCATGAATTTTATTATCCACCAGATGTAAAAGCTTCATCATATAGATGATACCGACGGTAACCTCGCTGTCAAAAGGTTTACCGGTATACCCGTCGTACAGCTTAATTTTTCCGCTGACAGGAAGTTTGGCCTTTTCCAGCATTTCCTTGATCTCAGAAAGCTTGGCGCCGTCAAAAACCGGTGTTTTGACCTTCATATTTAATTCCTTGGCCGCCCAGCCAAGGTGTGTTTCAAGAATCTGACCAATGTTCATACGAGATGGAACACCAAGAGGATTAAGCAGAATATCAATCGGAGTGCCATCTTCAAGATAAGGCATATCTTCAATCGGAACGATTTTAGATACAACACCTTTGTTGCCGTGACGTCCGGCCATTTTATCGCCAACCGATAATTTTCTCCGAATGGCAATTCTGACTTTGACCAGTTGTTTTACCCCTGGCGATAGTTCGGCGCCACGGATAATCTTGTCGACTTCGATATTCATATCAGATTCTTTAATAGCCAAAAGATCTTCAGTCTTCTTGAGAATCTTGTCAACTTTTTTATTTATCTTATCATCGTCGCAATAGCCGTCGGCGGCAAAAGCGGAGTCATAATCAAAGGTCTCCAAAAATGTTACATCAAACTTGTGCCCGGCTCTAATCATTATGGAATTATCAACCTTGGAGCGAATCGAACGGCTGGTTTGTTTATCCAGCACTTCACCAAGTTTTTTATTGCGATGGCTAATAATCTGAAGTTTCTGCTTATTAAACGCTCTTTTTTCCTGAGCGATCTCACTTTTTTCAATTTTCTTTGCTTCGTCAGTTCTTTCTTTTCTGGAAAATACCTTGGTATCAATGACGACACCTTTCATCCCCGGAGGTGCCTTTAATGAAGCATCTTTAACGTCTCCTGCCTTTTCACCAAATATCGCCCGAAGCAGTCTTTCCTCAGGTGAAAGCTCAGTTTCGCCCTTAGGTGTCACCTTGCCAACAAGTATATCACCGGCTTCTACTTCCGCACCAGGTCGAACAATTCCCCTTTCGTCAAGATTAAGAAGTGCTTCTTCGGAAACGTTGGGTATTTCTCTGGTAATCTCTTCCGAACCGCGCTTGGTATCACGCACCTGGAGTTCAAATTCTTCAATATGGAGTGATGTAAAAATATCCTTTTGAATAAGTCTTTCGGAAATGATAATCGCATCCTCAAAGTTATATCCGCGCCAGGGAATAAAGGCAACCAGAACGTTGGAACCCAGGGCCAGTTCGCCATTCTGAGTGGCCTGGCCGTCGGCTATAACGTCACCGGTTTTAACCGTATCACCTTCCTTAACCACTGGCTTATAATTAATACAGGTATCCTGATTGGAACGATGAAACTTGGTCAATTTATATTCATCATTCTCAAAATAATAGCCTAATTCATCTGAACTTGGTCTAACGCTTGGCTCAATAACAATTTTATCAGAGGAAGCATAAACTGCTTTGCCGGCTCGACCGGCGATAATGGCAGCACCGGAATCGGTGGCTACCTTACGCTCCATACCGGTACCAACCACCGGCGAATCGGTAATAAGAAGAGGAACTGCCTGACGCTGCATATTGGAGCCCATCAAGGCACGGTTGGCATCATCATGCTCCAAAAACGGTATAAGTGAGGCCGCGACAGAAACAATCTGTTTTGGGGAAACCTCTATATAGTCAATCTTGTCAGGAGTAACGACCGGATAATCCGAACGACTCCTGGCTTTAATAAGCTGATTAATCAGGCGCCCCTTGTCGTCGGTCTCTTCGTCGGCCTGAGCAATAACGTACCGATCCTCTTCATCAGCCGACAAGTAAACAAATTCATCAGTTAATTTACCATTATTGACTTTCCGATAAGGGGTTTCAAGAAAGCCGTATTTATTAATTCGTGCAAATGTTGCCAGATATGCAATTAGTCCGATATTTGGACCTTCCGGTGTTTCAATCGGACAGAGCCTTCCATAATGAGTGTGATGAACGTCACGAACCTCAAATCCGGCTCTCTCACGAGTAAGACCTCCCGGTCCCAGAGCCGAAAGACGACGCTTATGTGTTAATTCAGATAGAGGATTGGTTTGATCCATAAATTGCGACAGTTGCGATGAACCAAAAAATGTTTCCACAACAGCAGAAACCGTGCGGGCATTTATCAATAGTTGAGGCGTTACACCCTCAGAATCTTTGAGCGATAATCTTTCTCTGATTGATTTGGCCACTCTTGATAGGCCAACCGAAAATAGGTTGGAGAGCAGTTCACCGATTGTCCGGGCGCGTCTGTTGCCAAGGTGATCAATGTCATCCAGAAATCCCCGTCCGTTGCGGAGATCCATCAAATATGAAATAATAGTAGTAAAATCTTTAATATCCAGTACGGTTTTCGTCAGTGGTATGTCAAGTCCCAGCCGCTGATTTATCATGTAACGGCCGACTTCACCCAGATCATATCTTTTGGTATTAAAGAACAGCCGCGCAACCAAAGCTTCGGCAATCTGCATCGTTGGCGGATCACCCGGTCTGAGTAAGGAATAAATCTTGGCCAGCGCCTCTTCACGGGATTTGGTCGTATCCTTATTAATAGTATTAATTATTATCAGAGCGTCACGAGAGTTTTCCTTGACAACAACCTTAATCTTCTTAATTTTCGCTTCTTTGAAGGTTTCCAGGAGTTTTTCAGTGATTGATTCACAGGCGGCAGCGATAATCTCACCGGTTTTTTTATCAATAATCGATTCGGCCAGGTGATGATCGATAAGATCTTCGTCTTTGGTACTCAATAGAGTTATATTATCTATTTTATAAAATATCCTGAGCAGTTCTTCATCGGTCGCATATCCAATAGCCCGAAGCAAAGTTGTAATCGGTACTTTGCGCCGCGAATCAATGGTGACATACATGATATCATTAATATCAATTTTAAACTCGAGCCAGCTTCCGCGATATGGAATAATTCGCGCTGAATAGAGCAGTTTCCCATTGGGATGAGTACTTTCGTTAAAAAAGACGCCGGGCGAACGATGCAGCTGACCGACAATCACTCGTTCGGAGCCATTAACAACAAAGGTTCCCCAGCGAGTTATCAAAGGTAGTTCACCCAGATAAACATCCTGCTCAATAATATCCTTGACTTCTTTTTTATCCTCTTCGCCCTCTTTTGATATCAATCTCAGGGTAGCGCGAAGTGGAACCGCGTGGGTCATATTTCTTTCGCGGCATTCGTCAACGGTATATCGAAGCTTTCCCAGGGAATAATCGACAAATTCCATTGAGAAATTTTCCTTGATATCGGTAACCGGGAAAATATCATTAAAAATTTGCTGCAGCCCCTGATTTTTCCTTTTTTCAGGCGGAGTATTTTGTTGCAGAAAATGCTCGTACGAATTTAGCTGGACATCCAGCAAATTCGGCATTTCGACCGCATCCAATTTACTTCCATATGTCAGTGTGTCCTGTTTTTTTGCGAGTGCCAAATCAATATCCTCCAATAATACTTAAAGGCATGATATCACAAACTCCATTGTTTAAAACAGATCTTAAATTGAATAACATAAAAGCAAGTAACCAGCATTCGGCGAATCTGTTTTAACTTTCGTTTTTTCTCCCGACAACTTTATGTCTGCGGAGCTTTCCTTATACAGAACTCTTGCCGGACATTACAATCGGTTTGGGTAAAAACCCAAACCGTATCCGGTAAAAACAACCTTAGAACTAAATTGTTCCCTTTCCCCAAGAAATTACTTTATTTCAACCTGTGCGCCAACCTCCTGAAGTTTTTCAACAGCCGCTTTGGCTTCATCTTCAGGAATCCCTTCTTTGACCTTGGACGGAGCTTCATCTACCACTGCTTTGGCTTCCTTCAGTCCCAAACCGGTCAATTCACGCACGACCTTAATAACCTGAATCTTCTTGTCGCCGACCGCATTCAACATAACGTCAAACTCAGTTTGAGCTTCAGCTTCGGCAACAGCGCCAGCACCGGCGGCGGGAGCCGCAGCCACGGCAGCCATCGGTGTCACCCCAAATTTATCCTGAATCGCCTTGGACAAGTCCGCCAGGTCCATAGCTGATAAAGCCGATATTTTCTCGACAATCTCTTCGATAACCTTATTCTCTGACACTTTTTCTATCCTTTCGAAACATCAATCAATTTAACCTGCGTTATCTCAAATCAAACGGGTGGGTAACCCATTTAGAAGCATGATTTGCGTAACTATATAATACCCAAATTATTTTCTTTCCTCTAAGCCCTGGATGCCTGTAACGCATCCACGGTTGCCACCAACTCAAGAAAAAGCCCGTCCACCGAAGAAACAATATTACTTATCGGTGATTCCACCGCCGAGACTATTTGCGAAAACAATACCTCTCGCGAAGGTAAATCGGCCAGACGAGTTATTTCATTTCCAGGAAACAGCTGGCTATCAAAGACAAAAGCCTTAATCACCGGCTTTTTAATATCTTGATAAGATTTATAAAGTATTTTGGCCGCAACTGCCGGGTCATCGGCACCAAAGGCCAGGGCTATCTGCCCCTGCAGATAATCAATAATATTATCAAATCCAGCTTCTTTGGCGGCAATTTTCATCAAAGTATTCTTGGCAATTACATATTTGACCGAATTCTCTCTCAGATTTTTCCGCAGTATAGTAATATCATGAACATTTAATCCGGTATATTCGGTAACAAAAACAGAAGAGGTATTCTCCATCTGCTCTTTGAGTTCACTTACAGCCTTTAGTTTTTCCGGTCTTGGCATAATCTGTTCCTCTATTTCTTCAATTCAGCCAACAGGCTTTGATGATCAAGTTTAATTCCCACACCCATGGTCGAACTAATAGAAATACCCCTCATATAAGTTCCTTTTGCAGAGGCCGGTTTGGCTTTAACCAGAGCGTTAATAAAAGTTTTTATATTTTCAGCAATATTTTCATCGGGGAAAGATATTTTTCCAACGGCTACGGCAACATTGGCCTGTTTGTCGACGCGATACTCAATCCGTCCGGCCTTAAGCTCTTTTACCGTTCGAGAAATATCCATCGTGACAGTACCGGCTTTCGGGTTGGGCATCAGACCCCGCGAACCCAATATTTTGCCCAACCGTCCAATGATTTTCATCATGTCGGGAGTTGCCACAGCAACGTCAAAGCCGAGCCAACCACCCTGGATTTTTTCAACAAAATCGTCCGATCCGACAAAATCAGCATCGGCTTCTTTGGCTTCGGTTTCTTTATCGCCGACGGCGAAAACAAGAACTCGTACCTTTTTGCCAGTCCCATATGGCAGAGCAACCGTACCGCGAACCATCTGATCGGCATGTTTGGGATCAATCCCTAATCGAGCGACGGTTTCGACGGTTTCATCGAACTTGCAATAGCTGTTCTCTTTAATCGTCTTAATAGCTTCATCAAGAGAATACCGTTTGGTGCGGTCGACTTTCTCTCGGACTTCTCTCTGTTTCTTTGATCTTTTCATAAAACTCCTCTTCTCCCTGCAGTTATCAGAATGATAAAAGCAGGTACCAACGAATTAGTCTTTAACCAACCACCTCAATTCCCATCGAGCGAGCCGTGCCCATAACCATTGACATGGCCGTTTCGATAGAGGCGGCGTTCAAATCTTCCATCTTAGTTTCAGCAATTTCCTTGACCTGTTTCATCGTAACCTCACCGACTTTATTCCGGTTCGGCTCTCCCGATGCTTTGGGTAAACCGGCCATTTTTTTCAATAATACCGCCGCCGGGGGAGTTTTGGTTATAAAGCTGAATGATTTATCTTTATAAACCGAAATTACCACCGGAGTTAGAATTCCGCCAAGACTTTTAGTTTTGGCATTAAATGCTTTGCAAAATTCCATAATATTGACGCCATGCTGACCCAGTGCCGGACCAACGGGTGGAGCCGGATTTGCATTGCCGGCCGGAATCTGAAGCTTTATTGTCGATTCAACTTTCTTTGCCAATTTGTTTCTCCACTACTCTATATAATGAGTAAATTCTATGCTTTCTGTTTTGCTTTTTCTATCTGAAGGAAATCAAGCTCAACCGGTGTCGGACGACCGAAAATTGAAACCATCACCTTTATCTTCTTTCGCTCCAGATTGACCTCGCTGACAGAGCCCGAAAAATCTGCGAAGGGCCCATCAATAACCTTTACAGCATCTCCGGCCTGGAACGGAATATCGGTAACCTCGGCCTCGCGCGAGCTATCAACCTGCCCCATTATTCTGTCAACCTCAGCCTGCTTAAGCGGATTCGGCTTGCCACCGGCACCAACGAAGTTGGTTATGCTGGGTGTTGATATTACCAGATTCTGGGTCACACGGTCCAGTTCCATCTCCACCAATATATAACTGGGAAGGAATTTCTTGGTCGATGTGGACCTTTTCCCCTGCTTCATTTCAGTAACCTGTTCGGTCGGAATCAGAACCTGGCCGAATTTATCCTGAACGCCGGCTGTTTCTATAGCCGACTCAAGATACCTTTTAGCCTTTTGCTCATGACCGGAATAAGTATGAACAACATACCAATGAAGCGTCATAGTTTCTGAATCCTTATCCAAAGATGTTTCGCGTGGCCAGCGTCAGGAGCCTGTCAACAAATCCGATAAATATCGAAATAATAAAGGTTACCACGACCGTGACAATAGTCGAACCGACAAGTTCGTTTTTGGTTGGCCAGGTTACCTTATCAAGCTCTGATCTGACTTCCTTCAAAAATTTAATTATTTTACCCAAAGTTTTGTTCCCTTTAGTATTAACAGCAGGCCAGGAGGGACTTGAACCCCCAGCATCCGGTTTTGGAGACCGGCGCTCTACCAATTGGAGCTACTGGCCTGTAATCTATTACCTTCTGCTATCTGGTTTCCTTATGCATAACATGTTTATTGCAGAAGGGGCAATATTTCCGATACTCCACCCTTTCCGGATGAAGCCTCTTGTTTTTGGTCATATTATAATTGCGCCTTTTACATTCATTACAGGCCAATATAATCTTATCTCTTGACATAACTTTTTTTTTACTTTCTATTCAATAATTCCCGCGATGACGCCGGCACCTACTGTTCGGCCGCCCTCGCGAATCGCAAAGCGAAGACCTTCTTCCATTGCTATCGGGGTAATCAGTTCGCCCTCAAAGGAAACATTGTCGCCCGGCATTACCATCTCAACGTTTTCGGGAAGCTTCACCGTCCCGGTGACGTCCGTCGTCCGAAAATAAAACTGAGGACGATATCCCTTGAAAAACGGCGTGTGACGACCACCCTCTTCCTTACTCAAAACGTAAACCTCTGCCTTAAACTTCGTATGAGGGGTGATCGATCCCGGTTTGGCCAAAACCATACCCCGCTCTAAATCTTCCTTGTCAACGCCGCGAAGCAAACAACCGATATTATCGCCGGCCTCAGCATAATCCATAATCTTGCGAAACATCTCTACTCCGGTACAAACCGTCTTGCGAGTCTCACGAATACCGACGATCTCAATGTTCTCACCCATACGAATCTCGCCACGCTCGACTCGACCGGTACCGACCGTGCCACGACCCGTAATCGAAAAAACATCCTCAACCGGCATCAAAAACGGCTTGTCCTTATCGCGCTGTGGCTCCGGAATATAAGAGTCAACCGCTTCCATCAACTCACGAACCGAATTGAACGATTCATCGTCCTCCGTCTCAGGATTCGAAGCCGCCGTCAAAGCCTGCAAGGCACTACCGCGAATAACAGGTATGTCATCACCGGGAAATTCATACTTCGTCAGAAGGTCGCGAACCTCAAGCTCGACCAGATCCAGAAGCTCAGGATCATCGACCATGTCAACCTTGTTCATGTAAACGATGATATAAGGAACGCCAACCTGACGGGCCAGCAAAATATGCTCGCGGGTCTGAGGCATCGGACCGTCGGCCGCCGAAACAACCAGAATCGCTCCGTCCATCTGGGCCGCGCCAGTGATCATGTTCTTGATGTAATCGGCATGACCGGGACAGTCAACATGAGCATAGTGACGATTATCCGTCTCATACTCAACATGAGCCGTCGCAATCGTGATACCACGTTCACGTTCTTCAGGAGCATTGTCAATCGAATCAAACGAACGTATCTCCGATAATCCCTTACGATTAAGTATCATCGTCATCGCCGCCGTTAAGGTCGTCTTACCATGATCAACATGACCGATCGTGCCTACATTAACATGCGGCTTCGTCCTGACAAATTTCTCCTTCGCCATAGTACGAATCCTCCAAAAAAACTTCTAAAGCCCAAGACCGGGATTGAACCGGTGACCTCATCCTTACCAAGGATGTGCTCTACCGACTGAGCTACTTGGGCCTACTTTTATTTCCGTCTCCCAAAAATAGGCATACCTCGCCGTCCAAGCGAGCCCTAAATATATACAGGGCAATACCTCTGTCAAGAGATATTTCTGTTAAATTCATAAAAAAATTAAGTTTATTTTTTTATATTTTTCTATTCCTTTTTAAGCTCCCGATATTATCATAATCAATAATATGGAGATTTTCCCTTGATTCTTATCGTCCCTAACCTTTTAGTTTTCGGTCGGTTATGACATTTCTTTAGTGAAATGTTCAAAATTTATACAAAATCAGGCGTCAAAAAAGGAATTTGAAAATAAAAGTAAAGTATTTATGATTAATTTCGCCCCAATACATTAACTATATATAATAAATGATTCTACTGAAATAAAAAAAGCGGGAGACGAGGATCGAACTCGCGACCAACAGCTTGGAAGGCTGTGACTCTACCAGCTGAGTTACTCCCGCTTACAGCACAAAGATATTACGTATTATCAAAAGATTTGGCAAGCGGAATTTTTATACTGCCTTGTGATGTCGGGTCGCCGCACCCGACAAAAACGAAATCGGTTTGTTTCACAGCTGACAGCTGTTCCGTCATATTTTCCCAGTGCCGTCAGGAACCCTTTCCTGACGGAATCTCCAAAATGGCTTTGTTTCGTCATCTTTTTTATTTTTCCGGTTGAAATCCCGCAGGGTTTCGACAATTTTACTACAAAAATTTGTACGAGAGCGCAAAACGGTACAAAAAATTCCTTATAAGTGGATTCACCACCTTTCGTTACAGCAAAATGGGTTCGTTTTCCCGTTTTTTGTTTTTTCGCAAAATAGCTAT
>CBFCZE010000010.1:0-38132 GCA_965602655.1 uncultured bacterium | reverse complement strand
CCCCACTTTTAAATTGACCCTGCCAGAAATATCCCGTATATATCCGGTATGATAAAAAAGGCGCTGACAGAATATTTAATAGAATTAACCGAGAAACACCGGCTCGCACCCGGGTCGATTGAGACCTATAAAAACAACCTGAAACCATGGGTCGAGTTTCTTGACGAAGAATATAAATCAAATTCGCCCGACCAGAAAGTGAACAGTATTCTCCTGCGGAAATTTCTGGCCAAACGTCGCGGGCAGAATGTTTCGGTGCGGACACTGGCCGGGTTTATATCGGCGTTGTCGGGGTTTCAGCGGTTTCTGTCGGAAAAGAAAAAATACAAAAGTTTCCTCTGCAAACTGTCTAAATTAAAATACAGCGAAAAGATACCGGAGTTTCTCTCCCGAAAAGAGGCGGCCGAGCTGTTCGATATTATCAAAAAAGATTCATATCTGACCCGGCGCGATTATCTGATGGTTTCACTTTTTTATCTGACCGGAATCCGCCGCGCCGAGATGACCGGACTTCGAATACACGATATAGATTTCGGTAAGAGAGTAATCAATATTCTCGGTAAGGGGAACAAGGTCAGGATTGTCCCGTATGGCGATTCAATCATTAAAAATCTGAAGTATTATCTGGAACTGCGAGAAAGCTTTATCACCGGCAAAACTGAACATAAGGGTTATTTATTCTTGAATTATCGGGCCGAACCGTTAACTGTCCGTTCGGTCGACAGAATAGTTAAAAAGTTTTGTGCGCCTCTCGGCAAACGGGTAACACCGCATATGCTTCGCCACAGTTTCGCCACGCATATGCTTGAAAACGGCGCTGATATTCTGGCGATTAAAGAGCTTCTGGGGCACAGTTCACTGACAACAACGCAGAAATATACGCATATAAGTACTGATAAATTAAAATCGGTTTATGAAAAGGCTCATCCGCGAGCTTGATAGAGATGTAGAATAAAATAGAGAAGGGGTAATAAAATGAAAATACATGCCACAACAATACTCGGTTTAAGATACAAAGGCGCAGTTGCGATGGGGGGCGACGGTCAGGTGACGCTCGGCGATACGGTGATGAAAGCCAAAGCGGTGAAAATCCGCCGGCTGTATGAAGATAAAATTCTGGCCGGGTTTGCCGGAGCGGCCGCGGATGCGCTGGCGTTGTTCGAGCGTTTTGAGGAAAAAATAGATGAGTACAGCGGTAACCTCCCCAGAGCCGCAGTCGAACTGGCCAAAGACTGGCGCACCGATAAATATCTGCAGAAGCTGGAAGCTATTCTGGCCGTAGCCGATAAGAAACATAGTTTTCTGATTGCCGGGACCGGTGAAGTGGTCGAGCCGGATGACGGTATTCTTGCAATCGGCTCCGGCGGGCCATACGCCTTAGCGGCGGCGCGGGCGTTAATCTCAACCAAACCGAAAATGACAGCCGAGGAAATTGTCAAAAAATCTCTCTTGACAGCCGCCGATATCTGCGTATATACCAACGAAAACATAACAGTGGAAAAAATAAAATGATAGATATCAATTTGAAAACGCCCAAAGAGATAGTCGAATTCCTTGATAAATATATAATCGGTCAGGACAAGGCCAAAAAATCGGTGGCGATTGCGCTTCGCAATAGATGGCGCCGCCGGGCCGCCCCGGAGGAAATCGGCCGCGAGATTCTTCCCAACAATATTCTGATGATCGGCCCGACCGGAGTCGGCAAGACCGAAATCGCCCGTCGATTGGCCGAGATGGCTTCGGCGCCGTTTATTAAGGTTGAGGCATCAAAATTTACCGAAGTCGGGTATGTCGGCCGCGATGTTGAATCGATGGTTCGTGATCTGGTTGACCTGTCGGTTAATATGGTCAAGCTGGAAAAATCTGTCATCGTTAATCAAAAGGCGTCTGAAAACGCCAATAAAAGGCTTCTTAATTTGCTTCTTCCGCCGCCGCCAAGAAATCGTAAGCAGGGTCTGACCGACGATAATCATATTATCCAGCTTGAAACCAGTACTCGCAATAAATTGAGAGAGAAACTTCTGGCCGGCAAACTTGATGATAAAATGGTCGAGATGGATACGCCCCAGGATAAGTTCCCGGTGGTTGAGATATTTTCTCCGATGGGGATGGAAGAGCTGGGCGTTAATTTTCAGGAGATGTTCTCCGGTTTGATGCCGAAAAAAACCAAGCGAAGAAAGCTTACCGTGGCTGAAGCAAGGAAAATATTACACAGTGAGGAATTATCCAAACTGGTTAATATGGATGATGTTATCACTGAAGCTCTGGAGCGGGCGCAGGAGTCGGGTATTGTTTTTATCGATGAGATTGATAAAATCGCCGGGGAAAGATCAAAAACCGGTCCCGATGTATCCCGCGAGGGTGTCCAGCGGGATATTCTTCCGATTATCGAGGGTTGTGCCGTGATGACCAAATACGGAATGGTAACGACCGATCATATTCTGTTTATCGCCGCCGGTGCTTTTCATTCGTCGCGGCCATCGGATCTGGTGCCGGAACTTCAGGGACGTCTGCCGATACGGGTGGAGCTTGATTCATTAACCGCCAAAGATTTTTTCAGGATTTTATCCGAGCCGAAAAATGCGCTGGTCAAACAGTACACAGCCTTGATGGCCTCGGATGATGTAAAATTATCTTTTGTCAAACCGGCCCTGAAACGGATTGCCGAGATTGCCGAAGAGGTCAACACCAATACCGAAAATATCGGCGCCCGCAGGCTTCATACGGTAATGACGACCCTTCTTGAGGATATCATGTTTGAAGCGCCCAATGAGAAAAAGAGTATCAAGATAACACCTCAGATGGTTAATAAATGCCTTTCCGATATTATCGAAAATGAAGATCTAAGCCGGTATATTTTATAAGTCTGTAAGAGGGAATAAAAAATGGCAGAAGGTACATTTGTTACTGCAATAAATTGTATGGATGGCCGGGTGCAGCTCCCGGTAATTGAATACCTGAAAAATAAGTTCGGCGTAGATTATGTGGATATGATAACCGAACCGGGACCGATAAAATTCCTTGCGGAAAACGTTGATAAAATAACAGTTGAGTCTATCAGAAAAAGAGTTGAAATTTCAGTGGTCAAACATGGTTCAAAAGTCGTTGCCATCGTTGGTCATGATGATTGTGCCGGTAATCCGGTCGATCGGGCTACTCAGGTTGAGCAAATTAGAAAATCTATAGAATTGGCCAATTCGTGGGATTTTGCTGTTCAATTTTTGAGTCTTTTTGTAAATAAGCGCTGGGAAGTCGAAGAAATCTGATATTTCCTGCCTCCTTATGGGGCTAATTTTAGGCTGTCAAGTAGACCGAATATAGCCTACATCATTTATTTATCAATTTCCTTGACAATAGATGGGCCAGTTTATTTCTTTCGGCGGTTTTTAACTCATACATACCGAAAGGAGCCATTATGGCCAGATCATTTACAGAGATTGCCGACTGCACGGCAGATGAAATATTTGAAATTTTTGACTTATGCGCCAAAATGAAAAAAGGTGAGATTTCACCAAAACCGTTAGCCGGTAAATCGGCCACGTGTATTTTCACCAAAGCTTCGTTGCGGACACGCATATCTTTTGAAGTGGGCATAAATGAATTGGGGGGGAATTCCATTTACGTAACCGATAACGAGATTAAAATCGGGGTCAGAGAATCGGTTCATGATGTCGCCAAGGTTTTATCCCGGATGGTCGGATTGATAATGATTCGTACTTTTGCTCACAGCGACGTTACCGGTCTGGCCGAACACGCCACGGTGCCGGTCATTAATGGCCTGACCGATCTGGTGCATCCGTGTCAGATTATGGGCGATTATTTTACCATTATGGAACATATGAAAAAAGATGTCTATAAAATAGCCTATCTGGGTGATGGCAACAATGTCGCCAATAGCTGGCTGAATCTGGCCTCTATAATCCCTATCGATTTAAGAATCGGTACCGACAAATCGACTCCGCCGGATAAGAGTATGCTAAACAAAGCTATACAAAATAAAAACAGTCAAATTCTGATAACGGACGATCCTAAAGAAGCTGTTAAGGATGCCGATGTAATTTATACTGATGTGTGGGCCTCAATGGGGCAAAAAGATCAGATAAATGAAAAAGAAAAGGTATTACATAAGTTTCAAGTAAATACGGCATTATTGTCCGGAGCCAGTCCTGATTGTCTGGTATTGCACTGCCTGCCGGCCGAACGGGGACGAGAGATTACCGATGAAGTCATCGATGGATCTCACTCAGTCGTTTTCGATGAAGCCGAAAACAGATTGCATATCCAGAAGGCGATTATGACTTTTATGCTGGAGCACTAAAACTCAAAGCATCAGCCGGTTCCGGTCAGGGAGGTCGTGAAAGGAGAAAAGGATGCGTCCAAAATTTGTAAACCCGGGACTGGGCTTGGTGGCTCTGGTCGTGCTGTTTTGCTGGGCCGGTTGCTCGTCCGATTCAAGTCTGTCAACCAGTATACTGCCCGGCGTCGAAACTGATCCGGGTTTTCTGATTGTTCAGGAACATGTCAACAATTATCTGGATTCGGTTGATGTTGTTTATTCTATGGCTTTAGACAAAATCTATCCCGAAGAGGGGGGTGGTCCTCTTCCGCCGGACATGGATATTAGAGACATCAATGTCGGTCCTAACAACGCCATTAACAAAGTTGGAGCGCCGATACTTTTAGAGGGTTACTCCAATGGCTGGCATTGGAAGGAGTATGTTTATTATTATTCCACCTATTCATTTTCTTTCACTGACTCAGTTAAATTTATGAATGATGAATTATACCTTCATCTATCCGATGGTCTTGATTATCTCAGATATATCAGACATTGGGAATTTGAAAATGATGCCACCACTGAAACACATACCGATTTGTCCGGATATTTTGATATCGAATTTCATGGTCTTGACACCGATATCGCCTCAATTAGCGGCTTTGACAATTTCTTAATTGAATGGCATTATACCAGTGCCGATTCAACCGTCGATGCAGTTTTTGGCGTCGAAGCCACTATTGCCAACGTAGAGGTTGTTCGTGGATTAGATGATCTCTGGGCTGACGGATGCCCATGCTCCGGGACTGTTGACCTGGATATGAATGTGTCTTATACAGTAACCGCCGATGCCTTCCCGGTCATGACGGCCAGAAATTGGGAAGTTACGGCCGCAATTTTAAATGGCGTAGCCACCGTTACCGCTATTAGCAATATGCAGTACTGGACATATGAGTACACTATGTGCACTCCGCAATAATTTAAAAAATATTATTTTAAAGGCCCGGTCTATGCCGGGCTTTTTTTTTGGAATTTTAATTATTTTTGAATATTCTGGATGGTTGACAGATGAATAGAAACCTCGTTTATTATCATAAAGATGAAAGAGATTGTCAGATATTCGGGATGTTTTGTCTGTGGGGAAGACAATGATATTGGCTTAAAAGCCAAATTTTATTTCAAGGATGGTAAAGCAATTACGGAGTATATTACTCGAAGGAAGTTTGAGGGTTACCAGAATGTATTTCATGGAGGTATCATCTCGACCCTGCTCGACGAGGTCATGATTAAGGCCCTTCTGGCTCAGGATATTTTTACGATGACCGTTGAAATAACGGTGAAATTCCGCAAAATTGTAAGTATTGGCGAAAAGCTATTCTTTGAGGGCGAGCTGGATAAACAAAAAGGCAAGCTGATTTTTACCAAAGGCCTTGTGAAAACCAAAAATGGAGATATTGTCGCCTCGGCCACCGGTAAATATCTTAAAGTAAATGAAAACCTCAAAAAAGAACTGCTCCAATCATTGGAAGACTAATCCGGGACGCTAATTCCGCTTCATATTGTGGGCGGCAGACGCCCCCGCCTGCCCCAATAAATTAATTGACCAATTTACCTCAATATAATAACCTACGATATGGTTATCAAGAAAAGATTGAATATTCAGGGAAATGCAATTGTTTTTGTAACCGCAACCGTTACTGACTGGTTGCCAATTTTAATCAAAAAAGATGTGATCAATATTATTATTTCGGAACTAAAAACTACATTGGTAATCTACGGTATTTCTCTTTTAAGCTATGCAATTATGCCGAGTCATTTTCATGCTATTTTGGGATTTAAATCGATCGAAAAATTATCAAAATTTATGCATTGTTTTAAAGGTATAACTTCCAGGAAGGTAAAAGAACTTAATTTTGCTGAACTGAATTCTGATAATTTCAGATTATGGAAGCCAAGGTTTGATGACTTGATTATCAGTTCCCAAAAGTAACTAAAAATTGAAATGGAATATATACATAATAATCCCGTTAAGGAAGGCCTGGTTATAAAGGCGGGGGATTGGCTTTATTCAAGCGCCAAAGACTGGTTGACTGACAGTAGCGGCCTAATAGAAATAGATAAAGATTATAAATGGTTGAATGATTTGTGAATAACAAGGGGCAGACGAGGGCGTCTGCCGCCCACAAAAAAACTGTTACCTATGTAACCGGTTCAAACTGTTACCGATGTCCCAGTCCGTTCATTTTAACTAGCTTCTCGACATTTTTGCCCTATTAAGATTATTCACAATCTACTAGATCGCTCAGCAGGTACCTCCACTGTCTATCTTCATGATCATTGTTATGATAACTGGCTATTCCGCATATCACCTTACTTCCAGTCTGAAGAACCAAAGGTCCATCGAAACTATTCAAAAAATCCGTCCATACACCCCCAGAACTACATTTTCCTTCCAGTTTGCAGATTTTCACCTTCCATATTCTGTCTTCCCTGTCATTGTTATGGAAACTAGCAAATCCGGAAATAAAATATCCGTCAGGTGCAGTATAACTTATCTCGCCATCCCATACGTTGAGATAATCTGTCCATTCGCATATTGATGCTCCTCCAGGCAAATCGGTACACCCGAAAGTCCAGATCCTATCTTCCTTGTCGTTACTATGTATGCTATATATGCTGGTTATAGCTTTGGAATTTTTTTCGGACGCACATAAAAGAGTATCCGAGCATTCGTAAAACAGCGGATAATCGTAGAAACTCGTTGATTGATTGCTTGGCCATAAGAACATATTGTTTTGCCAACAACCGGCAGTTGTTAATACTCTATTAGATGAGCCCTCACATGCTGCAATGTTGCAGTATTCTTGATTTTTCACACGGTCGCCGATTGGACCTGTTATTTTCTTTGCCGAATCGAGTGGTATAAGATTGGTCGGCTTCCATTGGATTCCGTACGAATCGTTTCTGAAGTCGTCCCAATATCCGCAACCGCCCTGACAATAATCAACCTCCCAAAGAAATCCGGTGCCATCACAGCTACAATGATAACTGCCGTGACCAATTTTCCCAACCCAAACATTGACCTCGGACCCATGTGACCGAGTATACCATCCACTATGTTGATAGTAGGTCACCGATTCGAGTTCGAAATGATCTTCACTACTATACGTGAAATTAAGGATAACATGCTCCCAATCATTACCGTGACTACCCTGCCCAATCATACATTCTTGTTGCCAGCCATACCAAATCCAAAAGGCCAATTTGTAACTGTTAGATGAGCACCACTGTCCTTCCCAGTAAACAGGCGCAAGAGTATCAAACGATGAAACACATCTACCATCATGTAACACACTGGGTTCATCGGGATAACAATAGCTTGCGGCACTTCCATCAAATCGAAAAATCGGCGCCCACTCATATGGGTTGGGTTCAAGAACTGAGGGCTGATTCTGATCCTTATCAGGACCAACACTTTTGGAGCATCCTATGACACAAATACACAATAGACAAAACAATAATTTCTTCAAAACATATTCCTTTCTCTTACTTTTACAGCGAATAGGCATGCAAAACTGACGTCCTCGAGAAACCAGGTCACTTTTCAATAATTTTCTCATAAAACCTACCAATAAACTATGGAAGCATTTATCTCCGGTATCAATAAAAATATTAGATATAAGGTTTTTTAATAATAGAAATATACGAAACTATAATAACATTATCAACAGTTGTATCAAGATATTCTTGACAATAGTAGTTTTTTTTTGCGTGGCAGATATCCACATCTGCCCGAGACCAATTTATTCTTGTAATCCAATAGCAATATAGTTCTTGTAGCCAGGCAGGTTAGGAGCCGTGCGCTCCTGATATTTTTATTATGTGGACAAATTATCTATTATTTATTAGCAGGAGGACACGGCTCCTGCACTACTTGGCTACCGTTAAACGACTGATGGGACACACTGAGATACAAACAACAATAATATATGCCCACTTAGCTTCTGAGCATCTGACGGATACGGTGAATAAACTTAGACTGACCTAATTATACGCATTAAAAGTTCTCGTAGCCCACCTAAAGGGTGGGTAAAATTATAAATGTGTATGTTTCACTAGATAGGTTACAAAACAGATTCATTACATAGGTAACACTTTTTTATGTTTTGGTCAATATCGTTTTCTCCGCAATATCGGTGGTTTAATAATTTTTTTCTTTTTATTGTCATAGATGGCCAGTTTTACCGGGCCAAAATATATTTGGTAATTGAATTCATCGACCTGTTCAAATGCAATTGGTTCTCCGATAACTGTTTCGCTAATATACAACTCCTGACCATGCCATTTCAACGCTCCGCTTGGTCCGACTTTGCGGACGCTCAATTTGTATCCCACCCATTGGGTGGGTATTCTAAGAATAGACCTGATAATTTCACTGAGGCAAAACAATTTCCCCACCAAATGACACTTGATTCATTCCATACATCTTAATTAGGATGCCAATAACTGAAAAAAAGAAATTACAATATTTATGAAAAATAAAAATTTTGACAAAACAAACCCATTTTATAGATTCCGTCAGAAAACGACTCCTGACGGCACGAAAGACAATCGTCGGTTTTCTTCTGGCTACCTGCCGCGCACAAAATCCAAAAACTTTTTATATGCAAAACGAACCCATTTTACCGTAATTTTATGAAGGTGAAAAGGTTACAGGTAATTTTCGGGTTTTTCGGTGATTTTCAGCCATGTGGCCGGTTGGTTCTCAAACCGACCGGCTTTCCCGGTCAATCTGAAGATTAACCGGGCACTGGTAATGTTGATCTACAAGTTTTGAAAATCATTGCATATTTTAGAAAAAAAATATCCTTATAAATTTATTACACTGGAATATGACAGCGTAACTCATTGATAATTAGCGGCTTTGGTTAATTTTAATTGTCGGCATTCGAGTTGCTTTAATAAATGCCATGATTTTGCTGAAATGAGGAATTGCCATGATACCCAAACTCAAAATTGTGCCGCTATCGAGCATTGTGCCGATGATGGAATATTCTGAAACGAAAGTCAAATATATTCAAGAAATTATTGAATCCAGCGGAAATATTGGAACTCCCGTTTCTCTTGTCGATTTGCCGGACAAAAACTTTCTTCTGTTGGATGACAGTTCCATTTTAAAGGTAGCCAAAGATTTCGATATAAAATTCCTGCCGGCTCAATTGACAAATCAAAATCAGATTATGGATATAAGGGCCGAGATTTTTATCGAAAATTTCAAGCCGAGTTTGATAGAAGAGTTTATTTCGATCTTTCCGCGGGTAGCGGCTATTTATCCCAGTCGCAAAGAAATTAAACAATATCAAAATCAAAATGATTTGAAAATAGTTTTTTCCGGAAAAAAGGAAAAAGATATTATAGTCTGTTTCCGAAATCTTAATTCGGAAATGTTACCCGGGGCTATTTTTGATTTCTTTGATTATCTGAAACGGTCCTGCCGGATGACAAGAAAAATTTACTCTGAAAAGATAAGAACGGCGAATATCAGACCTAACCAGAATTATTGGTCATTTAAAATTGCCGGGCTGAATTTTAATCATATCAAAGCGGCCGTTGCATCGCAGAAATATTTCCCGGCCGGATTAATTCGCTTTGATTATAAGTGCCGGGTTATCGGAATTGAATATCCGATCAAAGTTCTCAATGAAAGAGTCTCGATTCGTGAAAAAGAACGATTTTTATATGATCTGGTAAACTTCCGCCTTAACAATGAGCAGACCGAATATATAGAAGGCGGTGTATATCTTCTTAATTATCTTGTCAAGAAATAGGTACTCGATATTTGCAACTATTCAGGTAGTCAGCCTTTTCAGGAAATAACATATCAGAAATAATAAACCACCCCGAACCGATTTGCACAGGATGGTTTAAATTTGAATGAATAAAAAATAATTATTCTGACAGTTTACTGGTGAAAATAGTCAGTTGTGACTTATCGCGAGCCGCCTTATTTTTATGAATAATATTATACTGTGCGGCTTTATCTATAATACTGATAGCATTTTTTAACTGGCTGTCAGCGTCGGCACGACTTTTACAGGCTCTTAAATCTTTGATAGCCCGGTTCATACGCGAACGAAGACCGCGATTCCGCATACGCTCGGCCTGCGATGTTTTAATTCTTTTCTTACACGATTTGTGAGAAGGCAATATCTTTTCCTTTCAAATTTTCTTATTTCAGGTTGGCAATATATATATTATATTATTTTTGTCAATGAGAAAACAAACAGAACCGTCATTGGCCGCCTCGGCCACCAAAGTATCTTCCGCCACCGCTTTTTCGCGGGTTTTGGGTCTGGTCAGGGAACAGGTGATGGCCTATTATTTCGGGGCCGGAATGGCCACCGATTGTTTTGTGGCCGCCTTTAGAATTCCAAATCTTCTCCGCGATTTATTTGCCGAAGGGGCTCTTTCATCGGCATTTGTCCCGGTTTTCAAGGATAAATTGGTCAGAGAGGGGAAAGATGAAGCTTTCCGGCTGGCTGGCTTAACTATCTCGGCACTAATTTTGGTTGTTGGTATAGTTGTGGCACTGGGCATACTTTTTACCCCCGCTCTGGTATTTATCTCGGCCAAGGGTTTTTTATCCAATCCGGCCAAATTTGAACTGACAATTACTCTGACCCGAATAATGTTTATTTATCTGCTGATGGTTTCAATCTCGGCTGTTCTTATGGGGATTCTGAATTCCGTGGGTAGATTCGGCATCCCGGCAATGTCACCGGCATTATTTAATATCGGCATGATTCTGTCGCCGGTTATTCTTTATAATTACTTTGATATTCCTATATACACCATGGCCTTGGGGGTATTAATCGGCGGGATTGGTCAGCTTGTTTTTCAGATACCGTCGCTTTTGAATATTGGATTTCGATTCAAGTTTATTCTCAATCTTGCTGATGAAGGTATTCGCCGTATTGTCCGGTTAATAACACCGATGATTCTTGGGCTGTCGGCCTCGCGAATTAATATTCTGGTTAATACACTTCTGGCCTCACTGCTTATTGAAGGGGCTATGTCATATCTCAATTTTGCTTATCGTTTGATGCATTTCCCTCTTGGCGTATTTGCCGTGGCAGTCGGGACAGTGGTCCTGCCGAAAATATCAGGAGAAGTCGCCCGTAATCAGATTGGACAGTTAATCAAGATTTTTTATGAATCGCTGAGTCTGACGATGTTTCTGGTGATACCATCGGCGATTTATTTGGCCGCCTTCAGTGATGATCTGGTCAGATTGATTTATGAGCGGGGAGCATTCGGACCGGAGGCAACAATTCAGACATCTTTTGCCTTATTGTTTTACGCCCTTGGTTTAATCGGCTTTGCCGGTGTCAGAGTGACCGCCCCGGCCTATTATGCGATGGGTGATGCCAAACGGCCGATGCAGTATTCTATCTTTACCGTTGCCCTGAACATTGGACTCAATTTCGCCTTCATCCCGATTTGGGGTTTTGCCGGGCTGGCGGCGGCAACATCGGCGGCCGGAATACTGAATTTTGCCCTGCTGCTGTTTAATCTAAAAAAGAAAATACCGGATTTAAAATTCTCAGGGATTTTTTCAGGTATGATAAGAATGATATTGGCGGCCGTTACCTCTTACTATGTTGTTAATCTGATTGATTTTACTGCAGTATTTTACAGCTTTGAAGGCATCGCCTTTGAGGGCATTACCGGTAAAATTCTAATTGTGGCCGGTCAGATTATTGGGATGGGGATTTTATATCTTATTTTCTCAAAGATTTTACGGCTCGATGAAACCAACAGATTATTAGGGCGGATATTCAAAAAATAGATAACGATTAAGGATTTTATGGCTAGAAAATTCCCGGCGGTAATAATATTAGGAGCGGTGGTAACCGGGATTATTCTGGCCGATAATGTTTCAATCCCAGCATGGTTTTTTCTTGTTTTATCATTGATACTGTTTCCTGTTTCAATAGCCTCATATTATAAGAAAAATAATATTATTGCCGGCTTGGCTGTTTTTTTGGCGCTGGTTATGCTGTCGGCTTTTGGTTTCTCTTTCCGATATAAAACTTTCCCGCCCGGGCATATTATTCATTTTGCAGATAATAATCAGAAATATCAGATTTATGGTACAGTCGATGACTGGCCAATTGTCAGGGAGCATCGAACAAGTATTTATTTCGATATAGATTCACTGGGTTGGCAGAGCGAGACCATACATTCTTCCGGACGAATCATTCTTAATATCGGGACCGAGACAACTCGATTTCAATATGGCGATCGATTGCAGTTTGAAACGCAACTGTATTCTATTAAAGGCGGAAAGAATCCTTCCGGGATGGATTACCGAAGGTATCTGAATCTGAAAAATGTCTTTGCCGCCGCCTATCTGCCGCATCAATACTCAATTATGGTCGATCCGGCCGGGGCCGGATACTATATGCGATTGATTGACAAACTAAGAAAGGCAATAAACGATACCTTTAAGGAGACTCTATCGTCGCACTCGGCGGCGCTGGCCTCAGGTTTTTTGATCGGCGAAACCAGGGATATCCCGGTTGATATATATCGTCTTTTTCGTGACAGCGGAACCCTGCACCTGCTGGCCGTTTCCGGCTCTAATGTTGCCCTGGTATTGCTGGTTTTCGTTTTTCTTTTGAGAGCTTCACCAATGAAGGCGCGAAACCGGACCATATTTCTGCTGGGTATTGTCGTGGTTTTCACTCTATTATCCTATAACCAGCCCTCGGTTGTCCGGGCCTCGATAATGGCCTCACTGGTCCTGCTCGGAAAAGCATTTCAGAGGAAAATTGATTTGAATAATATTATAGCCTCGACAGCTCTTATTATTCTGCTGATTAAGCCAACCGAATTCTTTGATGTCGGTTTTCAGCTTTCATTTGCAACCGCCTGGGGTTTAATATTTTTCACACCCCGAATCACCCGGTTATTAAGACCTGTTCATGACTGCTGGTATTATAAATTCCTGATTTTCCCATTAATAATCAGCGTTGTTGCTCAGATAGTTGCTCTGCCGATGTGTGCCTTTTATTTTCATCGACTGCCTATGATAGCCTTTGTATCTAATCTTTTCATAATACCATTGGTGTCGGTAATTGTCATCGGTGAAGTTGCTATTCTTTTGGCGACATTTCTCCTGCCGCTTTTTGGCTCTTTTGTCGGTTCTCTGGTTGAGCCGTTTCTTCAATTGACTATATTATTATTGAAACAGTTTGGCTCCGAAAAGATGGCCATAGTACAGACCTTTGAATTATCATCGATTCAACTAATTGCCTATTACCTGATGCTGATGCTTATAATTCTATCTATTGATTTTAAAAAATCGAAAAGACTGCTTATTATTATTTTTTTGGTTTTAGCAAATACAACTATTTTTGGCCATCTGTTATCTGAAAAAAATGATTATCAGATTACCGTATTTTCATCGCCCAGCGGTATGGTGGCATTGGCCGAAACAGATAAACCGCATCTTGTTCTCAGCGATTTATCTTTGAAAAATTATAATATCACGGAAAAAACGGCGCTTCCATATTTGGTCAATAGAAATATTACGGATTATACCATAATCGCCCTGTCAAATGATTATCCAACAATTAATGAAGTCTCGTTTTTATTAAAGCAAAATAATTTATCCAAGGCATTTATTCCGGTTTCATCCAAAAATCTGTTTTTTGATATATCTGCCGACAGTTCATCATTGATTGAAGCCTCGCGGGTAAAATATTATAAAGAATCTGACTTTCCTGAAAAATTGTCAAATAATGAAATATTTTTGGGCAATCAGCAAATAATATTCAATTTTGATTCGCTCAATATGTCTTTTTTTAATGCCAATGGTATTGCTGAAAACGGCTATAATATGGCCAAAAATAAAAACTCCATAAATATCATCATTAAAGCGGTGATTGAAAAATCAGATATTTTAACAATATTGTCAGAAACTGTCAGCCCGCCTCAATATTTAATCTGTCAGCGTCTGACAAAATCGGCTCGCGAAAAAATCGCCCAAAATTCACTAAGGATTCCAACAGACATTAAGATCATTGAGACTTCCCAAGTTGGTGCCGTTGAATTACTTATAAAAAATGGACGCCTCCACCGCATAAAATGCGGAAATTATAATATCTTCTGACTTAAGAATACCAGTCAAACTCCCGATAAAATAAAAGAAATACAAGAATAATAACAAGTTCCGGAAATCTTTAATATTCGGGGATATTGTTTGATATGAGTTTAGTTGGGAATCTAAAGACGATCTCTTTTCCAGATATTCTTCAATTGCTGGCAACTGGCAAAAAAACCGGCATTCTGGAAATATCGACCAAAGCAAGGCAAAAGGAAATTGCCTTCAGCGAGGGGGCAATTATTTTTGCCTCGTCGATTAATTCATCAGAAGATCTCTTTGGTAATCTCCTCTTAAAGCGCGGCAAGATATCCAAAGATGATCTGGAACGCGCCATAATAATGCATAAGCAGACCGGCCGTCAACTGGGAACAACACTGGTTGATATGAATTTGTTTGAAAAAGAAGAAATAATTGAATGTCTGAAGCTTCAGATAGAAGAGATTGTATATAATCTGTTTTCGTGGGATGAGGGTGATTTTAAATTCATAGAAAATGCCTCACCCCGGAACGCCAAGTTTACGATTGAACTCAACACGATGAATGTTATTATGGAGGGTACCCGCCGAATTGATGAGTGGGTTGAGATTCAAAAAGTTCTGCCTCCGGATGATATCAAAATCATACTGACAACATCGCCAAAAAGCAAAAAAGACGAGATAAAACTCAGTATTGACGAATTCAGAATTTTATCATTAATAAATGGTGAAAGAACCCTTCCCGATATTATTCAGGCCTCCCCAATTGGCGAGTTTGTTACCTATCGTGGATTGTATCGCCTTATTATTGCCGGACTGGTTGAGTCCGGAGGGCAGGTGACAGCCGGTGAAGAGATTGTCAATAATGAAGAGGAAGTTATCCTGTCGATTCTATTTTCCTTATACAACAACTGCTTTTACAGAATACGCTCATTGGTTGAAGATGTTGTCGGCGATCAGAATCCGATGTATAATAAATACCTGGCCGGATTTAGAAATGGATTTCTTATTTATTTTCCCGGTTTTGATCCAGGCTCTGATACCAATGTTACTTTTGATAAATTCTATGCGGCCATTTTAAAAATTCCTGCTCTGGTCAGAATGCATACGGTCATGAGTGCCCTGGAGCATATGCTGGATAATCAACTGGAATATGTCTTTTATTTCCTTGGCTCCGGCATTTATCGCCAGGCGGTCAGCCGCGTCAGAAAAGAAATTACCGAACCGCTGGCATTAAAGAGAGAACTGGTAAAAAGATTTCATATAGATGAAAATCTTGATAAATCAATAAGAAAAGCCGCGATGGTTGTTAACTTGATGAAAGGTGCCTCATGATGAATAAAGTAAAATATATGTTATCTGGTATATTACTGATAAACCTGATATTTGCCCAAACGGCCCATGCCTCGGTTGATACCGAAGCACTTTTTTCAGTTTCCGGTATAGCAGATCTGGTTTTACTTCTGTGCGTAGTCATCTGTTTGTTCTGGTCGATGAGAATAATGTCTCTGGTTAGGGGTGGGCTGATGTCAAAAAGCTGGCAGATGTTCACGCTTGGATTCATATTTTTAATGCTGGCCAGATTTTTAGCCATTAGCCAAAGCATACATCTTCTTATTGTTCCTGAATATGTTTCGACTATTCTATATCTATTGATGATTTTAACCTGGCTGATCGGAATATATCAAACCAAAAGGACTTTGGCATAATTAATTTAATTGACTTAACTTAAAATGGCAGTTATTATTACAAAAATATATTTTTTATGCGATGGTAAGCCATTGATTTCTAAAACCTTGCCAAAGCGGGGAATTATATAGAATGGTCGATCTGGTTGAAATAGAAGATAGAATATCCAAATGCAATAAATTACTGGATGCTAATCCGAACTCCCAGATTTTTGCGGCTCTTGCAGAAGCATACCGCAAAAAAGGGGAACTCGATCAAGCCTTCAGGGTTTGCCAATCCGGGCTAAGAATTCACCCCAATTATGGTTCGGCGCATATGGTAATGACTCGAATCAATATTGACAAGAAAATGTTCGGTTGGGCCGAAATTGAGGCCAAGAAGGTTATTGATCTTGAGGGCAACAGCCATGCAACTGACCTGCTTTTGGCCGAAATTTATATTAACAAGAATGAAATGGCCCAGGCAACCAAGTTACTTAACGAACTTCATAATAATGATCCATCAAACAAGCATGTAAAAGATCTTTTGGGTATTGCTAAAAAGCGCGAAGCGAAAGCCGCCTTTGAGATTGAAGAAGAACCGGTTTCGCCGCCGGAAAAAGAGGAAAAAATTGCTCCGGAAATAAATGATGATTCTTTCAGTTATAAAGAATTAATAGAGACTATTTCTGAAATCGGCGGCGTTGAGGGGGCGCTGCTTATAAATAATGATGGTCTGGTGGCCGAATCAAAATGGATCGACAATCAGAAACCTGATCTGTTCGGGGCTTTGGCCAGAGATATTGAACAAACAATACAAACGCAAATGGACGCATCCGTTTTTGGCAAATATGAAAATGTTTTAATTGAAGGCGAAAGCCTCATTATCAATATGATACCTTTAAAAGATAGTCTGATTTTGATAAAGGCAAACTCGCAAATAAATCTGGGCACACTCAGATTGCGTATGAATGCGCTTCTGGAGAAGTTGGATGGTCCAGTTACTAAGACAGGGGTACAATCATGACCGTATCTCCCAAAGATAGCCGCCTGATGCTATTGATATCCAGTGTATTGATAGTGATTCCGATGGTTATTTTTCCGGCCAAGCTGGGGACAGAACTTAGCGCGGGATCATTTTCCTATGCCATATTTGAAATATTATATTATGGGATCTTCTTCTTTATTCTACGGCCCGGTTCAAGTTTGTTTCAGTTATTTCAGGGGGCCGGATTAACCTTCTTATGCCGAATTGTAATCGGTACTATTTTTGGCATTATGGTATCGATTATGTATAATGTCGGTTTGTCGGCGGCGTTAATTCTCGGAGTTTCGAAATATCTGCCGGCTATCATTCTGCATATTGCCTTCGCACCGATAATAACCAAACCGTTTTATTATGCTATTCTTGGTGAGCCATCCGGTGAAGAATTACACCGGGATAAAAAAAGACAGGTTGCCTTTCAATCGAAAACATCATCAATGACACCATCACAGATAATTGTCAAACCGAAACCAGTTGTTGCCAGAGACACCGCTGTCAAAGAACCAAAAGCAACGGTCTTAGTTGACAAAGGTGCCGATGGTTTCGCTCGAGCGGTTAAATATATCAGTGAACATCAATCGGTAAAAATGGCGGCTGTTGTCGATTATGAAGGTTTGACGATGTCCTCATTTTTCCGAGACGGTGTTGATGTTGAAGAATGGGCTCCATTGGCGCTGCTGTTCAATGAGGCCAATACAAAAATCCTGAACCGACTGACTGGCGTCACAGGACCAGAGCGGTTGGATTTAACTTTCAATCGGGATAAGCTTTTTGCACTAAAAGTCTCGCAGTTTACATTGCTTGTTCTTTCCAATCGGGAGGATGATGATCTTCTCGGTATCAGGTTGGCGCAGGCATCAGATATAATCAGTAAATATGTATCCGAACGCTATGACAAATTGCTGTCGGCAAGTCCGGAGGAGAAATATGTATCAAGTACTTGAAGAATTAAATAAGACCAGTGGCATTAGCGGTTCGATGGTGGTTGGTAATGACGGTATCGTTATTGTCGCTGATATGGACACTTCTTTTGAGGAAGAAACAATCGGTGCTTTGGCGGCCTCGATAACATCCAATATTCAGAAATCGATGGATCGGCTGAAGCAAGCACCTTTATCGCAGGTTACAATAGAAGCCACATCAGGAAAACTGTTTTTTGCCAGCGCCGATATTGGAACTCTGGTAGTTACCTCAGAAAAGAACGTTAACATCGGCCTGATAAGGCTTGAAATTAAAAATGCTATCTCTAAGCTGGGGATTAATAAATAGACAACAAAATTATTAGGGATTTATAATTCTATGGTATCAATAAATTATGCAACTCGAGAAGTAACCTGCAAAATAGTTTATTATGGTCCGGGACTATCGGGGAAAACAACCAACCTAATATATGTCCATGAAAAGGTACCATCATCGACTAAGGGCAAGATGATATCGCTGGCAACTGAGGCCGATCGGACGCTCTACTTTGATTTTTTGCCGATTAATATTGGGCAGATTAACGGTTTTACGGCCAAGTTTCAGCTATATACAGTTCCCGGACAGGTATACTACAATGCCACTCGTAAGCTTGTTCTTCGCGGTGTCGATGGATTGGTGTTTGTCGCCGACAGTCAGGCTGATAAGATGGATGAAAATATTGAATCTTTGACTAATCTTAAAGAGAATCTGGCCGAATACGGTTACGATTACAAGGATATGCCAATAGTGATTCAATATAATAAACAGGACTTACCCGGTGTCTTGTCGATTGAAGAACTGGAAACAAAATTAAACACCGAGAATTGGAAATCTTTTAAGGGCGAGGCGGTCAAAGGTACCGGCGTTTTTGTTACGCTCAAAATGATAATTAATCTGGTTCTTGCCAAGGCGCAGACCGCGGGAAGCAGTAAGCCGCCAAAGTTTTCAACGCAGACAGAGGAACCGCAATCAGAGGCGGCACCGCCTCCGCCAGTACAGGAATCTGTATCTCCAGTTCCGGAATCGGTACCGACGATGAGCGAACCGGCTGTGCCCCCGGCAATGGAAACGCCGGTTGAGCCATCTCCTTCGATAAGCGAATCGGCTCCAATAGCGGCCGAAATAAAGCCGGAACCGGAGAAAACTCCCGAATTAACCAGACAGGAAGCATACCGACCTGAAATCAGACAGGAACCGGGTCTTGTTGATTTGCCTGATGAAGGAGAGAATGTTCCTGAAAGTACCGACGAAATAAAAATGGCGGAGCAGAAGGTTTCTGTGGGAAACCCGGCCCCCGTATCGAGCCGCCCGTTTCCGGGTTCATCAACGGCAGGTATATCGCGTCGTGAAAGAAGAATTACCGTTTCAGATTTTCAGCCAACCGCTTCCACGCCGGAGGACAAAATTTTGGCGGAGCAGACAACGGCTGATAATCAAGAGATTGAAAATATAGAATCCTATATGCCGAAACCGACTATGGCGCCATCAACGCGTGTGGTCAGGAAGAAACGTGGTTTCTTTAAACGGCTGTTTGGGATTAAATAAATAAGGAGGTGGCATCCGTGAGTGATGACAACCTGATTATTTACGAAGAAGAAATTGAGAAAATTGATGTAGTCTTGGGAAAGATGCTCAAAGGCGCCGAAGCCAAGTGTGCTTTGTTGGTGGATAAGGATGGCCATCTGATTACACGTCAGGGATTTACCCACTCATTAGACACCACTGCGCTGGCGGCACTTCTGGCTGGATCTTTTGCCTCAACAAAAGAGATTGCCAAATTGGTAGGTGAATCGGAATTTTCGGTTCTCTTTCATCAGGGCAAAAAGGACCATATTCATATGTCATTGGTCGGCGACAGATCGATTATGGTTGTCATCTTTGATGATCGTACAACTATTGGAATGGTCCGCCTGTATGCCAAGGAAGCCGCGGTTGAACTTACCAAAATATTTACGTCGCTGATTAATCGCTCGGAAGAAGACAAGCCCGGAATAGACAACGAATTTGCGTCTTCGGCCGGTGACAGGCTTGACGACATTTTCCAAGATTAGTCAAAAGTCGCCGTATATTCGAAGTCTCTTCAAAGGGGATATCTGAGAACATTAGATATGCGAGTCAGAAAAAATGTCTGTTGAATTAGGAGCGATGCTGGTCAAGGCGGGGAAGATCACCCAGGAGCAGTTGGATAAAGCTCTGGCCTTGATGAAGGACAATAAAGTACCGCTGGAACAAACGCTTGTTTCTATTGGCGCCATTGAATCAGAAGATGATATTACAGGGTTTGTCGGCAAACAATTGAACATGGGTACATTGCGCCTTTCCGACGTCGAATTAAATCCGGAAATTGTCAAACTTATTCCTCTCGATATTGCCAGAAAATTTAATGTTATTGCTGTCTCAAAGCTTGGCCGCAATCTAATCGTGGCCATATCTGACCCGAATAATATTTATGTTCTCGATGCCATTAAATTTATTACCGGATGTTCTATACAGCCGGTCATTTCTCCAGAAAAGGCAATTTTAAAGGCGATTGATACTTACTATGCCGACGAAAATGGTTTTTCTGAAATAGCCAAAGGATTGGAAGAAGATAGTGATTTGGAGGTTGTGGCCGCCGATGAAGCACCTTCTGAAGATGATTTACAGTCGGCAATTCAGGATAAGCCGTTGGTAAAACTGGTTGCTTCGATTATCGCCGATGCTATCCGATCCGGTGCCTCCGATATTCATTTTGAGACCTATGAAAAAAGAATCAGAGTTCGTTTTCGAATAGATGGCGAACTTAGAGAAATGGCACCGCTGCCGTTTAAATACCGGGCGGCCATTGTATCCCGTCTGAAAGTCATGGCTGATCTGGACATATCGGAAAGGCGTCTACCTCAGGATGGTCGTATAAAAATCAAAATTTCGGAACGTACTATTGACCTTCGTGTCTCAGTCCTGCCAACCATTTTCGGCGAAAAAGTGGTTATGCGTATTTTGGATCCGTTGGCGCTTATGGTCGATATGACCAAATTGGGATTTTCCGAAAATTCATTGAAGAGATTCGATAGGGCAATTCATCTTCCTTTTGGTATTATCCTTGTTACCGGACCGACCGGTTCCGGTAAAACGACTACTCTATATTCGGCCCTGAAACAGATTAACAAAGTTGATACTAATATTATGACCGCCGAGGACCCGGTTGAGTTTAACTTCGACGGTATTAATCAGGTGGCGGTCAAATCGGGTATCGGTCTAACCTTTGCCGCTTCGCTGCGATCTTTTCTGCGTCAGGATCCGGATGTCATTATGGTCGGCGAGATTCGTGATGGCGAAACGGCCGAGATTGCCATTCGTGCGGCGTTAACCGGTCACCTTGTTTTCTCAACGCTGCATACCAATGATGCCCCGTCGTCAATAAATCGTCTGATCGATATGGATGTTCCCAATTACCTTGTTTCATCGGCGACCAGATTGATTATGGCCCAGCGTATGACAAAGAAAATTTGCCTTAATTGCAAAGAAGAGATACAGTTAACCGAAAAACAGCTCACCTCTTTAAATGTGCCTGAAGAAATGCTAAAAGGTATTAAAGCTTTTAGAGGTGCCGGATGTTCCGAGTGTGGCGAAACCGGTCGGGCCGGGCGAACCGGAGTATATGAAGTAATGCCGATATCAGAAGAAATTGAACAATTAATTTTGGCTAAAGCAACCGATGCGGAAATCCGCGAAGTGGCCATTAAAGAGGGAATGAGTACACTAAGAATGGCCGCGATTGAAAAAATGAAACAGGGTGTCATATCCCTTGAAGAAGTAATGTCGGTTACCTGATTCCCATAAAATATTCCATCCGAGAACGTCCTTCAAGTTTATTTATTTCAACAGGTTATGAATATATATTAATTATTTATTCATCAAGATTTCAAATAGTTTTCCGATATAAAAGGAAAGATAGAATTATGTCCGCAAACCTTCTTTTTGGGAGTTAATAAAATATGATTGGTCTTCGTCAACTTTTAGAAGAAATGGTTAAAGCCAATGCCTCTGATCTTCATCTAACAGTAGGCTCCCCTCCGGTAATTCGAGTGGATGGAAAACTATTGAAAATGGATCATGATCCATTAACCCCTGAAACTACAAAAAAATTGGCCTACTCGATTATGAGTGAGAAGCAGCGGCTCAAATTTGAAAATAATTCTGAACTTGATCTTTCTTTTGGTATTGAGAATATGAGTCGTTTCCGCGGAAATGTATTTGTCCAACGCGGAAATGTGGCCGTTGCTTTAAGACGCATTCCTTATGAAGTGATGTCATTTGAAGACTTGGGACTGCCTAAGGTGATAGCCGATCTTGCCAAACTTCAGCGGGGATTGATATTAGTAACCGGCCCAACCGGCTCGGGCAAGTCTACGACATTGGCGGCAATTATTGATAAGATTAATCGCGAAAGCCAATGCCATATTATTACTGTCGAAGATCCGATAGAATATTTGCATCGTCATCAACAATCGATAATTAATCAAAGAGAAGTACACAGTGATACAAATTCCTTTGCGTCGGCTTTGAAATATGCCTTACGAGAAGATCCCGATGTCGTTCTGATTGGTGAGATGCGCGATCTGGAAACTATTGAATCGGCGCTGACAATATCTGAAACAGGGCACCTGGTTTTTGCAACTTTACACACTAATTCCACCGCTGAGTCTATTAACAGAATTATCGATGCCTTCCCAACCAATCAACAGGATCAGGTCCGGGTGTCTTTGTCATTTTGTTTGCAGGCGATAGTTTCGCAAAGTCTGTTGCCTAAAATTCCCGATGGGCGGGTTATGGCGCTTGAAATAATGACCGTAACGCCGGCAATAAGAGCCTTAATAAGAGATGATAAGGTTCATCAGATATACAGTATGATTCAATCCGGCCAGAAGTATGGTATGAAAACAATGAATCAATCCCTGGCCGAACATTACAATACCGGCAAGATCAGTATAAATGATGCAATGAGTTATAGTTCAAATATTCAGGAACTTAATGAAATGCTAACCAGGGCTAAATCACCTGCTGTTGTGTAGCCTTTTATGGAGAGGTAATAAATTATGCCAGTATTTGAATATAAGGGAAGGACTCTGGCGGGAACGGCAGTTCAGGGTGAACTGTCGGCCTCCAATCGAGAAGAGTTGGAGCGGCTTTTAAGACAAAACAAAATAATGGTCACCAGTGTCCATAAAAAGGCGACTGAGATTACTATTAAGTTTGGGACCGGTGTTAAGAAAATCGATATCTCCCGTTTTACGCGGCAGTTTGCCACAATGATTGGCGCCGGTCTGCCGATGGTACAATGTTTGGAAATCCTTTCGGCACAATCCGAAAGCAGAGAATTACGGATCATTATTAACAAAATTAAGGAAGCGGTGCAAAGCGGTTCAACTCTTTCGGATGCTATGTCCAAACACCCCAAAATTTTCGATCAGCTTTATACCAACATGGTTGAGGCCGGCGAGATGGGTGGCGCTCTTGATACTATTCTTGTTCGATTGGCCGTTTATCGTGAAAAGGCCGATGCCCTGGTTCGAAAAGTCAAGGGTGCCATGGTTTATCCGGCCGTGGTCATGATTGTTGCCACCGGCGTTACAATTGGTATGTTGACCTTTATTGTGCCGGTATTTGCCAAAATGTTCGGTGGTCTCGGCGCAGAATTGCCGGGTCCGACAGTTTTCATTTTGGGGATAAGTAATTTTCTTCAGGAAAACTTTCTAATAATTCTTCTCGGTCTGGCAGCCGCCATTACCGGATTTGTTTTATGGGTAAAAACTGAATCGGGACGCCATATTTTCGATACTTTTTTGCTGAAGATGCCGGTTATGGGTAATCTCGTCCGCAAGGCCAGTGTTGCCCGTTTTACCAGGACACTGGGAACACTGCTGTCATCGGGTGTCTCAATCATTGACGCCATGAATGTCACCGCCAAAACGGCCGGCAATACGGTTGTCTCTGGTGCCATTAAAAAGGCAGTTGTTGCTATAGCCGAAGGTGATACGATTACCGGTCCTCTCAAAGAATCCGGGGTATTTCCGCCGATGGTAACGCAAATGATATCGGTTGGTGAAAAGACCGGCGGATTGGATGATATGTTAGGAAAGATTGCCGATTTTTATGACGAAGAAGTTGATGCCGCCGTTAGTGCCATGACCTCGCTAATTGAACCGGTTATCATTGTTTTGATGGGTGCGGTTATTGGAGGCATTTTGGTTGCCATGTATCTGCCGATGTTTGATATTATCGGGCAGATCTAAGGAATTTTTTAGATGAAAGGGCGCCGGAATTTGGGCGCCCTTTTATTTTGTCATGAAATATTTCTCGATCATAGAAAAACCGGGTTGGATTCTTATTCCAAGATTGATTACGTTTATTATTATTTCCGGGATAGTAATATTCGGATTGAATTATCCGGGTCATCTTCAATTTTTCTATTTTGCCTATGCCTTAATTACTCTTATCCTGCCGGCAATTTTTATATTACGAAAATGGATGAGGGTGGGACTGCTTATCCGGTTTTTTCCGGCACTACAAACGCTGTGCGAAATAATAGTTGTCAGTAGTATTGTTTTTACGACCGGAAATATTAACTCGGCTTTTTCAGGACTTTTTATTCTGACCATAATTTCGGCGGCGCTTTGTAATAATCTGGCCGGAACGCTTGGCTTTGCATCACTTGTTTCAATTGCCTTCTCCATAGTAATCTGGTACGGAATGGCTATAATCGACCAGCCGGAATCTTCCTTGAAGGCTCTCGAAAATATATTCCAGTCACGCGATGCGGCTTTTTATTCAATATTTCTTCACATATTGACCTTTTACCTAATTGCCTTTATATCCGGCTTTCTTGTCGAACGAATTAAGATTAAGGATCGTCAGTTGGCCGATACCTCACTGGCCCTTCGCATGGCCAGGCTGGAAACTGATGATATTTTAAAGCACCTCAATTCAGGATTATTAACTATAGACAGATACGGCAAAATTATCTACTTCAATCGGGCCGGAGAGGAGATTCTTGGATATAAGGAAGAGGATTTAAAGGGGCGTTATTTCAGAGATGTTTTTGAAGTCAGAATGCCGAACCTTGCCGATAATCTTCAGAAGGTAATTCAATCTCAGGAACATTCTCAAAGAAATGAAGTTGAAATTGTGGATAATTCGGGGAAATCTATTCCTCTTGGCATGTCGACATCGCTATTAATTGGAGAAAATAAAAATGTTCGTGGAGTCATTGCAATATTTCAGGATCTGACAGACACTAAAAAAATGGAAGAAAAAGTCAGGGCGGCCGATAAATTGGCTGCTGTGGGTGAATTATCGGCGGCCATTGCACATGAAATCAGAAACCCTCTTGCCGCCATTTCCGGCTCTGTTGAAGTTCTTAAATCGACTTTGGAATTCTCCGGCGAAAACAAACGACTGATGGATCTTATTATCAGGGAATCAACACGCCTTAATAATATACTATCCGATTTTCTTTTATATGCCAGAGCCAATCGAACTGTTTTCAACAGAATTGAATTGTGTCGTTTGGTCAGCGACGTATTTGAGGTTGTCAGGCATCAACCCTCTTATAATTCAGGGATAGACTTGCAACTTAAATCATCCGAATCATTTGTGTATGTTTATAGTGATGAGGATCATCTTAAGCAGATTTTGATTAACCTGATTATTAATTCATATCAGGCAATAGACAATCGATCGGGTGGAATAATTATTGATATTGAAAAAGATGAATTTGGCAAAGCTGTCATAAAAGTTGTTGATAATGGGCCGGGAATAGATTTAAAGATTCTTACTAAAATATTTAATCCATTTTATTCTACCAAAAAAGATGGCACCGGGCTGGGTTTGGCCATTGTTCAGAGATTATGTGGCAATTTGGGCATTGACCTTTCAATTAATACTGAAACCGGCCATGGAACCTCATTTATTCTTCAATTCAATCAGATTCCAGATGATCAATCAGCTACCACTGCTGATAAATCGTATAGTTCTGCCATATAATTAAATATTAAATAATATTTGGCTTGATTTTCCTTCATTCTTGTATAAATTCTTAAGAAATTTAAACCTTGAGCTAAACTTATGAGGAATGTCGATTATGATTAACCTGTATAAAATTATTATTTTAGCTGGATTAATACTTTTTATTGGTGGATGTAAAAAATCAGATTTCAGCGAGATAAATATTGAAGAGAATGATTTTGTTATTGTTCAAATAGATTCCGGTACCGATATCATGGCTTCCGATTTATATAAGCGTCTAATGAATAGCAGAGTCTTGAAGGAAGGTGGGTATCTTGACTCATCGACATATTTTGATACGCTTTACGGAATAGTGATTGATTCTGTTGCCTCAATTGAGGCCAAGAATGTTAGAGTAGAAGATGATTGGGGGCAATATCGGCGCTTTAAGGAAGAGTTTAAACAGCTTTATGTAAATTATCTTTTTAATAAGATAATAATAGAACCGATCGAGTTAGATACACCTCAAGTCGCTGAGTATTATCAAAATAACCTGCATAATTTTACGCAACCCCAGCAATTTCGCGTTTCACATCTAATGGTTTCTGCCGAGGGGTTACGCTATGGTGAAGATTCTGCTGCGTATAAAGACTATTCAGATGAGCAGCTTGATTCTATTTCGCAGAGTTTGTTAGAAAAATATAGAGAAATGATAGACTCAACTACAACCTTTGGCGATCTTGCTTTTCAATATTCCATGCATCGTGGATCAGGGGAAATCTTTGGCGATTTAGGATATTTTCAGAAGAATACCTATTCTTCCGAATTTGAAGCGGTTATCTGCACACTGGGTGTTAACGATGTATCATATCCGTTTGAAACCAGAGATGGCTGGCATCTGGCCCAGCTAACAGATTTTATTGACTCAATCACGTTACCTTTGGATACTGTTTATGAACAAGCCTATAATCAGCTATTAACAGATAAAGCACGTGAAAGAAGTATCCAGTTTATTGATTCCATAAATAACGTTGCCGAGTTTAAATTTAATGATTCGGCCTTAAAAATTCCGGCCACCATTGTCTCTGATACGGTTTGGGCGGCTATTGTTAATAATAGAGATACCGTCGATTTTTTTGGATTGGCCGACTTTCTACACGATTACAAAAAAGCCGCAAGGCTTGACACTCTTACTCTTGATGATATAAAGCTGGGTTTAAAAAGAAAAGCCGGGCAGATAATAATCACGCAGGCTGGAGATGATCTGGGGTATAACAATGATTCCGCAATCACAGCTCAAAGAACAAGGCTTTATCACCGTTATGCCAGAAGAATTATTGGATCTAAAAGCACAGATCCCGGTTATAGTCCCGATAAAAGTCAAATAGAAGATTATTATAATCGAAATATTGAAGATTACATTATCAAAAAACCGGTTAACGTGCAGCATATTATTGTTAAAGATTCTATCTTTGGCGAATTTTTAAGGGATCAGGCTCTATCCGGTATCGATTTTCTTGATTTGGCCGAAAAACATTATCCGGGTGCTGAAGAAATCAGGGTGGCCGCTGCAGATTTGGGCTATATCGGTCCGGACGAAATGCCGGACGAATTCTATAAAATGGCATTACGAACAGGCAAAGGCGCAATTTCCCATCCGGTCAAAACGGAGTGGGGATATCATATTATACATGTAGTTGACAAGCAGCTTAACAAAACTCTTGAGCAGGTGGAAAATCTGATTGCCAGAGTTTTGAAAAAAGAACATCAGAAGGAAGTCCGGGATAAATGGCAACAGGACCTGATGAGCGGGCATACGGTTATATACTATTTGGATAAACTTAAGAAACTGGAACTTCCTCCATTTGCGGAACGCAAGCAATAATAACCTTGCAGGTTGTGGAGAATAAACAAAATAATCAAATACCTTTTCGGAAAGAATTTTACCGAAAACTAACCCACCTGGGGGCGCTGGTTATCCCCGGCGGCTATTACTATTTCAATTTTAGCCGGGCCGAAATGCTCTCTATCATGATTCCTATTGCCGTTAGTATGATATTTATCGATATTTCTCGTCTGCGGGGCTGGCGATTCTGGAATCTTTTTAAACCGATGATTACTTCAATGGCCAGAGATCATGAACTCAAAGGTGATTTCACCGGCGCCGCCTATATTCTGACGACAGCCTGTCTGGTTATCGCCCTGTTTGATAAACCGGTGGCGATTGCGTCACTGGCCTTTATAATGACCGGCGACACAGCGGCGGCCCTGATTGGGCGAAAATTTGGAATACACAGGTTTAAGCAAAAATCGATAGAGGGTTCACTGGCTTTCCTGGCGGCGGCAATTATTATCGCATTCTTTATTCCGGACTTGCCTATAAATATCGGATTGATGGGTGCGGCCGTGGCAACGATTACCGAGGCGGTTTCATTTAAAATCGATGATAATGCGACGGTACCTCTTGTCAGCGGATTGGTAATGCATCTATTGTTGATTTTATTTTGATAATTGGTTTAATACATATAAAGAAATGATATTATGAAAAATATAAAGATTGATTTCAGGTCTGATACGGTAACCAAACCATCGCCGGAAATGAGAGAGGTTATATTCAAGGCCGACGTTGGTGACGATGTCTTCGGCGATGACCCGACGCTAAATCTTCTCCAGGAGAAAACCGCCGAACTGTTTCGCAAGGATGCCGGTTTGTTTGTCCCCTCCGGGACGATGAGCAATCAGGTGGCTCTGAAAACATTGTCCGAACCGGGATGGGAGATAATCTGTGAGCGGGAATGCCATATTGTTAATTATGAAACCGGCGGACCGGCCGTGCACTCGTCGTTGATGATTAATATGCTCACCACCGAGCGGGGCGTGATGACCGCCGAGGAGATTGAAGCCTCAGTACGACCGGATAATATCCATATCCCTATAACAAAAATTGTCGCGATTGAAAACACGCACAACGGTCACGGCGGGACAATTTATCCGCTTGAGGAAATTCTTAAAATCAAAAAAGTTGCCGATAAACATAATCTTCTAATGCATCTTGACGGCGCCCGGCTCTGGAATGCCCATGTGGCGACCGGAATCCCTCTGTCCGACTGGGTGGCTCCATTCGACTCGGTATCGGTCTGTTTTTCCAAAGGTTTGGGGGCACCGATCGGTTCAATGATTCTGGGGTCACGCAAATTTATTGAGAAAGCACGACGCAATCGTAAGCTGTTCGGCGGTGCCATGCGTCAAGTTGGGATTATTGCGGCGGCGGCAATATATGCTCTGGATAATAACATGAAACGATTGGCCGATGATCATGCTAATGCCAGATTTCTGGCCGGTGGTTTGAATAATATCAAAGGTTTGGATATTGATATGTCGCGGGTGCAAACCAATATTATTATCGCCGATATATCAAAAACGGGCAAAAATCCCGCCGAAGTTGCTTCATTGTTGGCTGAAAACGGTGTCTTGTCGGTACCGTTCGGACCGACCACGATTCGTTTTGTAACGCATCTTGATGTCAGCCGGGAAGAGTGTGAAAAAGCGGTGGATATAATCTCCGGCCTGGAGTTATAATATCCCAAAAAACCGGAAGAGACGTGAGAATGAGATTTCAAAAGAAAATGCTTATCTGCTTTTTGGTGATGAATTTGTCATTTTTTTTCTGCGACATATTGGCCGAAAATGTAGAAGTGATTCAGGCCGATGAAATTGTCAAAGCAAATCGACTGGCAGAATTATTGGCTCAGCCGAACTGTCTTAAATCATTCGACAGAACGGTTCAATCATACGAAATCGTAGAAGTAAAAATACCGAGCGATAATATAATATTGGATGGGAAATTTTACTGTCCGTCGGATTCAGATAAATATCCCGCAGTAATTTTTATGCACGGTGGTGGGAACGATGCGGAACTTTTGGTTAGCGGTCCGATGTTTTATGCATCACGACTGGCCCATTGCGGTATTGCCGCATTGATTTACTACAAACGCGGGACAGGGAAATCGGGCGGATTATTTCATGAATCCAGTTTCGATGACTTTATAAACGATGCCGGTTTTGCCGCCCGTTTTTTGATCGGTCGTAAGGAGATTGATACCACCCGGATCGGCGTTTTTGGCGGCAGCGAGGGAGGGCGCCTGGCTCCTGTTGCGGCTGTCCGATTTCAGGAAATATCATTCGTTATATGTAATTCGGGGCCCTTTGGAAGTGTCGTGGAACAGGCGAATTTCAATATTGAGTATGCTTTGGGGTTACGGGGTTATTCTGATTCTGTTATTGAGAATGTTATGCCGTTATGGAAAAGGCATCATGCTTCCTGGGGTTCTCAAGATCCTCAGGAAAAAAAAGCGGTGGCGGCAGAGATTATAAGGTATAGAGAAAATTATGACATGTTTGCCATTCCCTCAACTGAACAGGAAATTTTGACCGATTCAGGCTTGTTCTTTTTGAGACCTCAATTCAACTCCATGTCAAAGGATTATATCAGCGAACTGTCAAAGCTTTCCGTGCCACTGCTGGCCCTGTTCGGCGAACTCGATCCGATTATTGATGTACCGGCAAGTGTCAGGAACCTGGAGGAACAAATGATTATCGGCGGGCACGCTGATTATGAAATATTTGTTATTGATAGTGTTTCACATTCTTTTGATAATCCGGAGACAGGAGAATTTTTGCACGATGAGAATATCATCTTGAACTGGCTCGATGAAAAACTATTTTTGCAGTAATGCGATTGGTGTGGTTCCTGGCATTTCCAAATATTTTGTGGTTTATCAGATTTATTTAATAAATATTTGTCGCGATTGGAAAAATAGTCCACACAATAAAAAATCCCATTAAAACAATATTTATTAATAAAATTATAAATAGGTCAGACAATCAATCAATATTTAGCCTTTAATGCTTTAAGAAGAAGTTTCATTAATAGATAACTAATGATCGCATTCGCCCGATTTTCTGATTTTTAAATTAAACGTATTTAAATCGTTATCCGTCAAATTCAATAAGTGTTAAAAAAAATATAAGCAGGAGCCGCCATAATGAATATAATTAGAAAACTAATGTGTCTTTTATTTTTGGGATTATTATTCCATTCAGAAAGTGAAGGGCAAAATATGAACTCGGATGCAGTTATTCAATCTCAGAATCAATCGGGATTTATTGAAGTTGAAAACGGTAAACTGTATTATGAACAGGCCGGAGAGGGTGAAGTTATAGTATTCCTTCACGACGGGCTGATTCATAGCATCGTGTGGGACAAACAGTTTAAATATTTCTCAAAAACCAATAGAGTGATTAGTTATGATCGTAGAGGCTATGGCAAATCACCTCTTCCCGAAAAACCATACTCCAATGTTGAAGACCTGAACCAGATTTTTGAAAGCCTGAAGATAGAAAAAGCCATTCTTATGAGTATGTCGGCTGGTTCAAGATTGGCGATTGATTATACAATCATATTTCCCGAAAAAGTGAAAATGCTTATTTTGGTGGGGCCGGTTGTGAGCGGTTTTGAGTTAACCAATCATTTTTATACTCGAGGTGGTTTTCTTCCGCCAAATCTTGACCCGACCTCCGATGCCTATAGAAATTATTATGCTAAAGTTGATCCTTATGAAATATGGGAAGGAAATATAGCCACTCGGAAACTGACCAAAGAAATACTTGAGGCCAACCCTCATAATACTGAGCCATCTATTTTTCAATTGGAACAGGGTCCGGATCGTCCGGCGATCAGCGCTTTACATGAAATAAATATTCCAGCCATTATCTTAGCAGGTGAATATGATATGCCCGATATTCATGCCCATGCCGGAGCGATTGCGGCCGGTATCACGAAATCCGTCAGGACCATTATTCCGAAAGCCGGTCACCGAATTCCAATGGAACAACCCGATGTATTAATTGAAAATATATTGAATTTAATGGGTAAGCTTAAGTTCCAAGAAATCGAGAATAATGACGGTGTGGCGGCTGCCATTGATACCTATCGGAAAGATCGTCAGGCCGGCATCGGTTCATATAAAGTCAGTGAAAATGATATCAATGGTAAAGGGTATAATTACTTATTTAACGGCAAGGCCGAGGAAGCTCTTCTGTTTTTTAAATTAAATGTCGAAGAGTACCCAAATTCTGCCAATGTTTATGATAGTTACGGTGAAGCCCTTATGACCCTTGGCGATACAGCACAAGCCATAATTAATTATGAGAAATCACTTAAGCTGAATCCTGAAAACAATAATGCCGTCGAAATGTTGAAAAAACTTCGTAAAGAATAAATTGAGTTTCTGTTATCAAGTTCTGTAATAATGCCGAACCTTTCTAATATAGTATCAATCCCCACATATTTCTTGACAAGGGTATTTAAAAAAAAGTATCTTTTTCGACCTGTATAAAAAATCTTTTTAGCCGTTAGGAGATGTTTATGGCCGAAAAAACATCGACCCAGAGTCAATGGACATGGATGTTTCAGCGTATCTCCGGACTGTTTCTGGCATTTTTTCTGGTGACACATCTGAATGTGCATCACTTGTTTCATGATATCTCGACAGCCGGTTTAATTAGCTTCGACACCGTCCGAACGAATCTGGCCTCATCAAGTCTATGGAAAGTTTATTATTTTTTGTTTGTACCGTTTGTGGTTTTTCATGCCCTGAACGGACTCTGGGCAATAATCGCCGACTATCGAATTCCCGGCAAATTATCAATTATAGTTAGGGCAATTTTCTGGATAATCGCGGCGGTTTTAATAATCACCGGTTTCTTCACACTCAAGAATCTGTTTTAAGGAGGCGGTGATTTATGAGTAATAATAAATTGCAGGAAACAATCAGGGATGCCAACCTGAATAAAAATATTGGCAATTTTTCTTACTGGCTGCACCGCCTGACCGGTATCGGACTGGCCGTATATCTTCTGATGCATACCTTTGTTTTGTCGTCGGTGATATCAGGAGAAGGGTCATTTAACACCCGGATGGGTTTGGTGCAGAATCCGTTTTTTACCTTCCTTGAGATATTTTTAATAGCCGGAGTTTTTATCCATATGTTAAACGGCTTAAGAATCACTCTGGCCGATTTCTTCGGATGGACGCGAATGCATAAATCGATTTTCTGGATAATTGCCATAATATTTATAGCCTTAATGGTTGTAACGATTATGCTTTTGTGGCCGAAATTCAATCCCGCCAACTACAGGATGGGGGGTTGATATGTTTTATGATGTAATTATAGTTGGCGGCGGACTGGCCGGGATGCGGGCGGCAATTGCCGCGCATGATGCCGGCGTCAAAGTTGGATTGGTTTCGAAAATTCATCCGGTCAGATCGCACTCGGGTGCGGCGCAGGGCGGAATCAACGCGGCTTTGGGTAACCATCCCGAGGGTCATGATGATACACCTGATCTACATGCATATGATACAATCAAAGGTTCGGATTTTCTGGCCGATCAGGATGTGGTTGAACTGATGACCAACGCAGCACCGGAGATTGTCATTGAGATGGAACACTGGGGATGTCCATTTTCGCGTTATGAAGATGGTTCTATCGCCCAGCGTCCGTTTGGGGGAGCCGGTTTCCCCCGAACATGTTATGGTGCTGACCGGACCGGTTTGTATCTACTTCATACCTGCTATGAGCAGGTTGTCAAACGCAATATTGAAGTATTGTATGAACATTTTGTTACCAGACTGGCTGTCAAAGATGGACGATGCACCGGTGTGATTGCGCTGAATCTTCATACGGGCGAATTTGAATCAATTGCCGGTAACGCCGTTATTTTTGCAACTGGAGGTTCGGGACGGGTTTATTCGGTCAATACAACCAATTCTCATTCCTCAACCGGCCTTGGTGTGGCTATTCCATACTGGGCCGGAGTGCCACTCAAGGATATGGAATTTATTCAGTTTCATCCGACCGGTCTGGAGGGCTCCTCGATTCTGATGACCGAGGGTTGTCGCGGAGAGGGTGGTTATCTTCTCAATAACAAGGGCGAACGGTTTATGAAAAATTATGTCTCGGAAAAAATAATGGAGTTAGCGCCGCGTGATATTGTCGCCCGTTCGATTCAGACCGAGATTAACGAGGGCCGCGGCTTTGACGAAAGTTATGTGCATCTTGACCTGCGGCATCTGGGAGCTCAGAAAATTAAAGAACGGCTTCCGGGAATTAGAGAGATCTGTCAAAAATTCAGAAATATCGATCCGATTGATACGCCGATACCGATTCATCCAGCGATGCATTATACGATGGGCGGTATTGACTGCAATATGAATGGGGAGACTTCGCTTAAAGGATTTTACGCCGCCGGTGAGTGTGCCTGTGTATCGGTGCATGGGGCTAATCGGCTGGGAGGTAATTCGCTTCTTGAAACGGTTGTTTTCGGTGCCCATACCGGCAAATTTGTGGCCGGGAAAATTAAGGGGATGTCACAAACTGTTGATACCGACGCCTTAAATGCCGGGCTGGAGGCAGAAAAAGACCGATACCGGAAACTTCAGTCGTCGGAGGGTAAGGCTAATCCTTACGATATAAGAAATGGACTATCCAATGTGATGAATGAGAAGCTCGGTATTTTTAGAAATGAAACCGATATGAAAACCGCCGTCGATGAAATAAAAATGCTGAAGATCAAATTTGAAAGCCTGCGGCCAATCCCCGATACCGGAAAGTTCAATTATGATTTCCTCTGGGTTACCGAAATAGCCGGAAATCTTGATACGGCGCTGGCCATCGCCACCGGTGCTTTAAACCGCACCGAGTCACGCGGAGCACATTTTCGAATTGATCATACCAAACGTGTCGATGAGGAGTGGCTGAAACATACACTGCACAAATATCATCCTGAAAATCCGGAGATAGCATACAAGCCTGTAACATTGGGTAAGTATGAACCGGAAGAAAGGAAGTATTAATATGCCGACTTTCAAAGTATTCAGATTTAATCCCGATAAAGATGCTCTTCCATATTTTCAGGATTATGAAGTCCCCGAACAAAAGGGTTTGACGGTTCTGGAGGCTCTTTTTTATATATTGGAAAATCTTGATTCATCGCTCGCTTTTCGCTCCTCATGCCGGGAGGGTGTTTGCGGTTCCTGCGCCATGCATATTAACGGTCAGTACGGTCTTGCCTGCGAAACCCAGGTAGAAAAACTTGGCAATAAGATAACAATTCGTCCGCTGGCACATATGAAAGTTATCCGCGATATGGTGGTCGATCTCGATCCGTTTTTTGCGCAGTATGAGGCAATCAAACCGTATCTGGTTCCCAAAGATGTACCGGGTCCGCGCGAATTTACTCAGACACCAGCACAAAGAAAGAAACTGGATATTCTGGTTGATTGTATCCTTTGTGCGTCGTGTTATGGATCATGCCCGGTGGTTGGCACCGATGAAAAATATCTGGGTCCGCATGCACTATTGAAGGCCCTGCGGTTTGTTGATGATTCACGTGATGGTGAAACAAATGAGCGGCTGGCCTTTGTGGCCAATGATGCCGGCATATTTCGCTGCCATACCATCTTTAATTGCCAGCAGGTATGCCCTAAAGACCTTGATCCGACCGGTGCGATCGGTAAGTTGAAGATGAAATCATTCTGGGCCAAACTAACCGGAAAGCTTAAGAAAACCGGTTAAGATAGATTCTTTTTGATCTTAGGCGGGGTAGTTAACCCGGCCTTTTTATATCGTTTTTGCAAGTTGTTGTATAACACGGCGATAGCGAATAATCCCTGCGTTCTATTTGGGTTGACATTTTTATTATAACTATTATTTTGCGAACCAATAAAAGGTGTCAACAATTGTAAGAAAGACGTTATGAGATTATATGAATTTGAGGGTAAGGCCCTCTTTGAAAAATTTAGAATTCCTGTTCCGAAAGGAACCGTGGTAATCTCGGCTGATGAAGCCGAATCAGTTGCTAAAGAGATGAATGTACCAGTGGTATTAAAATCACAGGTACTAACCGGTGGCCGCGGTAAAGCTGGCGGAATAAAACTGATTGATAATCTTTCCGACTTAAAAGAAACCGCCAAAGGTCTGTTTGATTTAAAGATTAAAGGGTTTCCGGTTGAAAAATTATTGATTGAACCGAAACTCGATATTAAAAAAGAACTGTATATCGGTGTGACTATTGATCGTTTGAATTATAAATTAGTAGTGCTTGTCTCCGGCGAAGGCGGAGTTGATATTGAAGAGGTCGCTGCTAAAACCCCCGATAAAATTTTCAAGAAAAAATATGATATTGATGAAGAGCTGTATTCATTCGACACTATTGAGCTGGCCAAAAAAATCGGGATACCATCGAATCTGGCCAAGCAGGCGGCGGGAATTATAATCGGCTTGTTCAAGCTTTTCAAAAAGTATGATGCCAAGTTGGCTGAGATAAACCCACTGGTTATTACCGGTGACGGTAAAATGATGGCGGCCGACAGCCGGATATCACTCGATGATGATGCCGTGTTCCGCCATCCGGAATTGGCCGAAATGGGTATCGAAAAACGTCATGAGGAGGGCGAGATGACGCCGCGTGAGCAGCAGGCGACCGAATGGGGGATTCCGTATCTCGACCTTGACGGCAATATCGGTATGTTTCCCGGCGGAGCCGGATTTGGCATAATGGGTAATGACTTTATTCATTACTATGGCGGCAAGCCGGCCAATTTTATGGATTCCGGCGGCGGCCCATCACCGGAGCGGATTGCCAAGATGCTGGTTCTTCTGGATGAGAATCCGAGTGTTAAGGTTATTTTTGGCGCAAGATTCGGCGGGATATCACGGTGCGATGATTATGCCAAAGGTGTTATCATGTTCCTGAAGGATCATGGTCTCTCCAAACCGCTGGTGATGCGGATGACCGGCAACATGTGGCAGGAGGGGGTTAGGATATTCGAGGAAGAGAAAAGGGCCAACCCGGAACTGTTCAAACATATCGAGGCGCACGGGATAGAAACGCCGATCGAGGAGATATCACAACGGGCTGTTGAACTGGCAAAACAGGCGGAGGGCAAGTAATGTCTATTTTGGTAAATAAAGATTCGAAGGTGATGGTGCAGGGGATAACCGGCGGCGCCGGGGCATCGCACACTAAGCGAATGATAGCTTATGGCACCAACATTGTCGGCGGAACCACTCCCGGTAAGGGTGGTCAGGAAGTTGAGGGAAAACCGGTTTTTGATACGGTTGTCGATTGTGTTCAAAATACCGGAGCCGATACATCGGTGATCTTCCTTCCGGCTCGGTTTGTGAAGGAAGCGGCAATTGAGGCGATTCGTGCCGGTGTTAAATTTGTGGTAGTTATTCCGGAACACATTCCGATTCATGATATGCTTCTGGTGCGAAAAGAAGCGATGAAACATAATGTCACTATAATCGGCGGCAACACGGCCGGTATTATCTCACCCGGACAGGCGAATCTTGGTATAATGCCGGATATCGCTTTTACACCCGGACGAGTCGGTACTGTCAGTCGTTCCGGTTCGATTACTTATTATATTGCCGACACATTAACTCGTTCCGGTTATGGCGAGACCACCTGCGTCGGATTGGGGGGAGACCCGATTCTGGGTTCGACATTCGATGAAATCTTGTTGAAATTCGAAGAAGATGACGAATCCAAGGCAGTAGTGATGACCGGCGAGATCGGCGGCGTGTACGAAGAACGGGCCTGCTCGGCGATATCTGAAATGAAAACCCCGGTGATTGCGATGATTGGCGGTGTTTTTGCCCCTCCCGGAAAAAGGATGGGGCATGCCGGTGCTATTGTCGAAGGCAAGATGGGTACAGCCAAAGAAAAACTGGAAGCATTAGCCGATGCCGGAGCGCATACCGCCAAGACATTCAAGGACATCCCAAAGATTCTTGAGAAATTGGGAATCTGATAATTAAATAGGTAAATTAATGAGCCAGGCAGGAGTATTAACTCCTGCCTTTTTTATTTGCTTATTGATACAAAATAATTGTATTATTGTTGATAGAATTATCAGCGAAGATTCAGATTTTTTATATAAACGGAAATAAATATGAGGAAAATAATGAGCAACGAAAACTGGTAT
>CBFCZE010000009.1:0-39630 GCA_965602655.1 uncultured bacterium | reverse complement strand
CCGCAATCTGAAATTTCAAAAGGGGAAGAAGGGGAAGAAGGGGAACAAGAACCGCCGCCGCTTGTAATAAAGAAAAAACGCAAGGCTACAGTTGTTGACGCCATGCAGAAAGTAGCTAATGATAAACCGGAAGAGGTAGCCAGAGCCATCAAAACTATGATGCTTGAAGGTGAAGGTGCAAGACATGAATAAAGAAGGTTTAGAAAGTTTTACGCCGATCCAAAAGGCGGCAATTGCGTTAATTTCTTTTGGTTCCGAAGTTTCGGCTCTGGTGTTGAAAGGAATGTCCGATAGCGACGTCGAGAGGCTGACCGTTGAAATTGCAAATTTAAGGGATGTTTCACCGGTGCTTCAGGAGCAAGTTGTCAAGGAATGCCATGATATTTTTATCGCCCGTGAATATATATCTCAGGGTGGTGTCGATTTCGCACGCGAAATATTGGAAAAAGCGGTTGGGTCCAAACGGGCCAATGAGATTTTAAACAGGCTTGAATCATCATTCCAAACCAGCGGTTTTAACTTGCTAAAAAGTATTGATACCAAACAGTTGGTCGGTGTTATTCAAAATGAACATCCCCAGACAATCGCCGTAATTCTTACTCAGCTGACACCCCATCAGGCAGCTTCAATTTTATCCGATTTGCCGTCAGAACTGCAGTCTGAAGTGTCACTGCGAGTCGCCACAATGGAGAAAATATCACCCGATATTTTAAAAGAAATTGAAAATACACTTTCGACTCATTTTGAAGACAGCGCCGCCGGCGATATCTCTTTATCAGGTGGAAGCAAGACAATTGCAGAGATTCTCAATATTATTGATACGGCGGCCGAAAAAAATATTCTTCAGTCGCTTGAGGCAGAAAATGCGGAATTGGCCGCTGAAATTAAAAATATGATGTTCGTCTTTGACGATTTGACTCTTCTTGATGATCGTGCGATTCAGAGACTGCTCAAAGAGGTTGAATCTCGCGATCTTGCCGTGGCTCTTAAGGCGGCTTCCGAGGAAGTAAGAGCCAAGATTTATTCCAATGTTTCCGAACGGGTGGGAATTATGATTAAAGAGGAAATGGAATTTATGGGTCCGATGCGCCTTTCCGATGTCGAAACAGCCCAGCAACAGATTGTTGAAGCTGTTCGCAGGCTTGAGGAAGAGAGTCAAATTGTTATTGCCGGTCGTGGCGGCGGAAAGGATGATATCATTGTCTAATAGGCTGATTAGTCCTCAGGTTGTTGACGAAAAGGTGATTATAGGTGATTTTAGAGCAGATATTGTCATCGACCGCCAGGCCGAAGAAATAGTCCGGGTAGAATTTCCAGAAGTCGATATAATTACCTCGGTTGAGGGAAATAAGCTAATTCCCATTGCCAGTCTATTAAAACTTAATAAGCGTCTTAAAGAAAAAGATGAACAGAAACAAATTAAAGCGGCAAAAACTGCTGAAGAGACCAGGGAAAGCGGATATAAAAACGGGTATCAGGATGGAATAAACAAGGGACATGAAGAGGCGCAAAAAGTCATTGATAATTTTGCCTCATTAATCGACACGGCTACCAAACAACGGGAAGTTCTTTATAATGATGCCAAAAAAAATATTTTTGAATTAGTCAATAGCATTGCCCGAAAAATAACTTTTGGTTCGGCCAGAAATGATCCTGATGTCACGGTCGGAATTATTTCGGGTGTGATAGATAAATTAGTGGACAAATCCAAAATAAAAGTCAAAGTACATCCCGATCACTTACCGATAATAGAGCAACAGATTGACTGTTTTAAGAGGGATTCAACCGCTATCAAGGAAATTACAATTGAACCTGACCCGCGCGTCAGGTATGGCGGTTGCTATATTGAAACGCCCTCCGGTGACATTGATGCTCGTGTCGAGAGCCAGATGGATATTATCACCGGTACTTTTGAAAGTAATAACGGTGAAGCGTGAAATCTATTCCTTATGATCTCTATGCTCGCCGGATCGATGAAATAAGCACCATAATGCATTCCGGCCGAGTTGTTAAGATAGTCGGCTTAATTGTAGAATCTGAAGGACCGGCTGTTTCTATAAATGATCTTTGTCAGATTGAAAATTCTGAAACAGGCCAGAAGATAAGCGCCGAGGTAATTGGATTTCGGGACAGCCGAATATTATTGATGCCGCTTGGTCCGGTAACCGGGATAACGCCCGGCTCGGTTGTGATATCAACCGGCGAACAATTGCGCGTGGGAGTTGGCGAAGAATTAATTGGCCGAGTAATTGACGGTCTGGGACGTCCGATAGACGACAAGGGTCCTATTATCTGCTCGACCACACGAACCATCGACGCCGATCCGATTCCTGCCTTAAAAAGAAGAAGAATAAACAAAGCGTTAAGAACCGGAATATCGGTCGTGGATATTATGGCTTCAATTGGCCAGGGGCAGCGGATGGGAATCTTTTCCGGCTCCGGAGTTGGCAAATCGGTCATGATTGGTATGATGGCCAGAGGATCATCGGCGGATATCAACATCATTGCTCTGGTTGGTGAGCGGGGGAGAGAGATCAGAGAATTTATTGAAAAAGATTTGGGTCAGGAAGGCCTAAAAAGGTCAATTGTTGTTGCCGTCACCTCCGATCAACCCGGTCTGATTAGAGTCAAGGGTGCCATGACGGCTACCGCCATTGCCGAATATTTTCGCGATCAGGGGAAAAATGTTATGCTCCTGATGGATTCCATAACCAGAATCGCCGCTGCCCAGCGGGAAATTGGCCTGGCCGCCGGAGAACCGCCGGCAACCAAGGGTTATACTCCTTCGGTATTTGCGATGCTTCCCAAAATACTGGAACGGGCCGGAACCAATGAAAAAGGCTCCATCACCGGACTATATTCTGTATTGGTGGAAGGCGACGATTTCAATGAACCAATTTCCGACGCTATCAGATCGATTCTGGATGGCCATGTTACTCTTTCAAGAAAACTGGCCTCACATAATCAATATCCGGCCGTTGACGTTATAGATTCGGTTAGCCGGTTGATTCTTGATGTCGCCGCCCCCGAACATATTGAATTGGTTGGAAAGGTGCGAGAAATTATTGCGACCTATCGGGAATCGGAGGATCTAATCAATATTGGCGCTTATGTTAAGGGTTCATCACCAAAGATTGATTATGCCATATCCAAGATAGATCATTTAAATCAGTTTTTTCGCCAAGGGATAAAAGAGAAGCGCGATTTTGATGAATCATTATCGGCTTTGGCCGAGATAATTTCCGATACACAGCCGGAGGAAGAGTCAAATGAAAAAGTTCAGGTTCCGGCTGGAACCGCTGCTCAAACTTAAGGCGTATCGAGAAAAGGAAGAGCAGAAGGTTCACGCCGCTGCGTTTCAAAAGGTCTCTTCTCAGGAAGGAATGCTGGCCAATATAAATACCGATCGTTTGAACAATCAAAGCAACCTAAGGGCTTTTCTGACCGGATGTTTAGATTTGTCAAGATTGTCCGGCTACGCTCGCTATTTTGTAAAATTAAGAAAGGACGAGTATATCGGACGCGAGATGCTAAAAGTTCTTCAAAAAGATGCCGAAGAGAAACGGCTCAAGCTTCTCGAAGCAACCAAGCAAAGAAAGATTTATGAGAAACTCAAGGAAAAACATCATGAAAAATATCATCACGAGTTTGAACAGTCCATCCAAAGAGAACAGGATGAAATTGGTATCCAGATGGCCGGACAAAAAAAAGACTCCTGCCAATAACAGGAGTCTAAATGTAGTAGTGGGATACTGTGTCCGCAGTTAACCGACTACTTTAGTAAAATCATCTTTTTGCTCTGCGTAAAGTCCCCGGCTTCCAATCGATAAAAATAGACACCGGATGCAATTTTTCCGCCGTTATTATCTCTGCCGTCAAAAATAACGGAATGTCTTCCGGCCGGCAATTTTTCATCACAAAGAGTTTTGACAGTCTGTCCCAAAACATTGAATACAGACAATCGGATTTGCCCGGCGCGGGGTAGTTCAAATTGGATTTTGGTACTTGGATTGAACGGATTGGGACTGTTTTGCGCCAGCGAATATTCTTTGGGTAATATAAGCTCGTTTTCTTCATCAGCATCTGTGGTCGATTTTATGTCAACATAGCCGGCCTTAAAGTATGGTGCAAATGTTTGTCCCCCGGCCGCGCTTGTCTGATGGAATTCCAGCGACTGCCCCTCGGGAATCAGATAGCTTGTCGAATCGATTAGTACAATCTCATCTTGTGCGGACGGGTCAATATCAAATATGACGGTACCTAATAAGCCGCTTCCGGGTGTTAACGGATTATCCTCTCCAAAATCCAACCCGATATGAATATGCCTGTGACTCTGGTTGGCCTCTTCCACTCTTTGAGCCGTCTCACTTCGAGATTGGTCAAAGCTAACATCATTAAATAGCAAATTATCTGAAGAGAATGATAAGGTTAAATCAATTTTGGAAATATCTTCCTCGTTTTTTCCATATATACCGACAGCCACCTGACCGCCGGCCATCGCACCGACAGAATCAACCCAGACAGAATCATATGTCGGCGGCGCCTCATTTACAATTATGCTTCCCTCATAAAATTGCGGAGTAAATGTTTGGGCATATTTATTTGTAAAAATTGTTTTTTTCGGATTGGCATCAAGCGGCCAAGTTGCCGAATCAATTGGAATCGTTGTCCCGGCGGCAGGGGGGAGGATATCAAAAAAGATATTACATAGTAGCCCTCTGTCGGCAGGGATATAACCATCCCAATCCAAAGCCGCAAAAAGGATTAAATTGGCGGAGTCAACAATCTCGTAGTTGATACCGTCATTCCCCTCAAGACGCCCGCCAATTACTGAAACTGAATCGAAATCGAGTTTAAGCGTATCAAAACTAAGAACAAGCTGCGCTCCGCTTAATAAACTGTCATTGAAAAAATTGATCGGCAATACGGCTTGGCCGGCCGATGGAACTGTAATAGAGCCAACCCATAAAGTATCCGGCTCTCCGAGATCATCGGGGTCTACTGCAAAACAGGGAAGGGCAGCAAACAGCAGCAAATATACAAATAATAAAATTCTAAATTTCTTCATAATATTCCTTCGCCAATAAATACACAACCAGTCATCAGCAAATTGGGTGCAAAGAAATCAGTTTTTTAAAACATTTCGGTCCGTGTCTTATCCTGCAGTAAACCAATAGGTTGCAGTAAACATCCTACGAAAAAATATATGCAATTTCACGAATCATAGCAAGTGAAAACTTTGAGTGAGCCAAAAATATGAATGAAATTGCAAAATGGCGGGGAATAGGATAAAACTCTATCTAATCTGGAAACAGTTACTTCGATTATCGGAAATCTTTTCCGTTTTGGTCAAATTTGTTGTCAAAACAGAAGCCGAATCAACATTTTTTAATTCATTTAACATGCAGTATAACAACAAGATACATCATTCCTGCTAGCCCATATGCAACTTGGGCACTGCTGTTGCTTTAAGGTAATCTGGAGGATTGGATTAAATATGATTAAAGGATTATATCGTTCCGGATCGGCTATGGTGCCGCTCATAAAACAGCAGGAAACAATTGCCAATAATCTGGCCAATGTTTCAACTCCCGGATTCAAAAAGGATATGCTGTTCACGCGTGAACTGACCAAAGCTCAGGCCAAACATGCTCCGCGCCAAACAGATTGGCAGACCCCAATGATTGATCAGGTATATACCCAGCATTCCCAGGGAACCTTGGATAAGACGGGGAATCCTCTTGATCTTGCTCTGGAGGGGGAAGGTTTTATGATGGTGGAGACCCCGGAGGGTGAAAATTTGCTGACTCGCGCCGGAAGCCTGGCGGTTGATCCGCAGGGTTTTTTATCGACGGCTGATGGGAATCGTTTGCTGGGTGAGGGCGGCACAATTAATGTCGGCAACGGTAATGTAAGCGTTTCCGAAGCGGGGCAGGTTGAAGTCGATAATGACGTTGTCGGTACAATCCGTGTTGTCGAAGTAGAGGACAGGAACCAGCTTCGTAAAATCGGGCGTTCCTCGTTTATGATTCCTGATGGAATAGAACCGGTCGCGGCTGTCAATTTTGCCGTCAGGCAGGGGTATCTGGAAACCTCAAATGTTGATATTATCAAAGAGATGGTCGAAATGATTATCTCTTACCGCAACTATGAAGCTGATGCGAAATCGGTTCAGACTCAGGATCAATCGCTGGAAAAATTAATAAATAATGTTGGACGGATAAGATAGAGAGAAAAATATAGGAGATAGATTCGATGATTAAGGCAATGAGAGCCGCCGCCTCCGGTATGTCGGGGCAACAGATGAATATTGATAACATTGCCAATAACCTGGCCAATGTTAATACTACCGGATTTAAGAAATCGAAACTGGAATTTCAGGATGTGTTGTACCAGAACTATCGCAAAGCCGGGACGGCTTCGGCGGTAGGCGCCACTATTCCGACCAATCTGGCGGTTGGTTACGGAACCAAACCGGTGGCCACAACGCGCGAGTTTTCGGTCGGCGATTTTATGCAGACCGGAAATCCGCTTGATCTGGCGATAGCAGGCAATGGTTTTTTTCAGATTTTGATGCCCGATGGCAACACAGCCTATACTCGCGACGGGACTTTTAAGATGTCGGCTGAAGGGCAGGTTGTTACCTCGGATGGTTTCCAAATGATTCCCGAGGTTTCGGTTCCGGAAGATGCCAATTCGATTGCTGTTAGCATTGACGGCGAGATTTCGGTTATGCTGACAGGCACTACCGAGCCTCAAGTTGTCGGCAATATTGAAATGGCAAGATTTGTTAATCCGGCTGGTTTATCGGCGGTTGGACATAATCTTTATACGCAGACAGGGGCATCAGGCGAACCGATTCTGGGAACTCCGACACAGGATGGGTTGGGAAAAATCGAACAGGGTTATCTGGAAATGTCCAACGTGGCTATTGTCGATGAAATGGTCAATATGATTATTGCCCAGAGAGCCTATGAAATCAATTCCAAGGTGATACAGACCAGCGATGATATGTCACAGATAGCAAATAATCTTAAACGATAGGATAAACTAATGAAAAACGGCAAATGGATTTGTCTATTTATCATAGGATTGATATTGACGACGGCCGCCAACAGTTTTTCTAACACATACTTTGAGAAGCTTCTAACCGAAAGCATTATCAATTTTTATAATCTGGAAGAGCATGATATCGAGGTGGATATACGAAGCAATCGTTTCGATACCAGCTCTCTTTTCTTCGACAGCCTGGCCATAAAGCCGATGACCAATTCAAAACCCCGCGGACTTTTGGCCTTTAAGATTGCCTTATTCAAAGAAGGCCGGGAAATAAAAAAGGGGCAGATAAGAATTAAGATAGCATACTATGATAATGTTTTGGTTGCAACCGATCGAATCAGGCGACATCAATCTATAACTTCTGAAAATTGTAAATTGGAACGAATGGAGATAACATCCCTGACCTCCAGACCGCTGACATCGGAAAACAGTCTGGCGGATCTCTGGGCCAAAAGGGATATCAGGAAAGATCAGATATTATCTTCAGGTTCAGTAGAAAAAATACCCACCGTCCTATCTGGTCAGGGGATCTCCATTCTCTATAAATCGGCTGTCCTTGAAATCTCGGCCAAAGGTGTAGCTATGGAATCAGGGTATGTCGGTGAAAAAATCAGAATTAAAAACGATCAATCAAAAAAAGTATTAACCGGCACCATTCTGGACAGCGAAACGATTGAGATAGCCGCCTATTAGGGGATAATAAGAAATGAATTTTAAGAAAGTACTATTGATAACAGCCGTTCTTTTACTCCTGCCATTTACTCTTAAATTATGGTCAGGTGATTTTGGACAAGCCAGTTCGCTTTTTACTGATATTAAGGCGAATCGCGTTGGCGACATACTCACGGTTTTAATTTATGAATATTCAAATGCCACCTCACAGGCCGAAACCAAAACTCAGAAAACCGGGAAGTTTTCAACTGACGGCGGGCCCGGTGTAGGTCCGCTCGGATTTATACCGTTATTCGGAGTTAAAGGTCAAAACAAAAGTTCCCATGACGGAAAAGGGGAGAATCTTCGATCACAGTCGCTGCGCGGTAAAATGACGGTAACAGTCGTCGGTGTTAAGGAAAACGGCGATCTGATTGTCCGCGGAAGCCGAACTATCGGCATATCTAAAGACAAAGAAACAATGACATTAACCGGTGTCGTTCGGCAGAAAGATATTAAACCGGATAACACCATAGAATCGTATCTGCTTGCCGATGCCGAGATTTCTTATACCGGCAAAGGAGCGGCCAGTACGGCCAGCCGGCCCGGTATTCTCATGCGATTTCTCGACTGGCTGTTTTAGGAGGCATATATGTTCGGATTTGTATGCACTCGAGTTTCGGTCCCGACTTTCCTGGTTGCCCTGTTGACCGTTATGGTATTTCTATCCGGTTTGCAGGCTGATGGTGCCGTCAGGATAAAAGATATCACAACCATCCATAATGAAGATGAAATAGATTTAATCGGTTATGGATTGGTTATCGGTCTTGATGGTACCGGTGATGGCAAAGGCGCTCAGTTTACGATGCAGTCATTGTCAAATATGATGGAACGAATGGGACTAACAATTGACACAAAAAAATTGAAAGTAAAAAATGTCGCGGCGGTTATGGTAACCGGGCGGCTTTCCTCGAATAATACCGAAGGCAGCAGAATAGACGTAACGGTATCATCGATCGGTGATGCCTCGTCGTTGCAGGGGGGAATATTGCTGATTACGCCGTTATCATCGGCCGGCGGTACAGTTTATGCCATGGCACAGGGTCCGATTTCAATCGGCGGTTTTAATGTGCAGGTTGATGAAGGCAATAAAATAATAAATAACTATACACTGGTCGGTCGAGTCCCCGGCGGCGGTAAAGTCACCCGTACTCTTGAGAAATCGATCGACGACGGCGATGTTTTGTTGTTTCTTCATTCCCCCGATTATACGACAGCCACTCGAATTGCTGAGCGGATTAATAACAAATATGGTTTGACTGCCTATGTCGATGATATGGCCACCATCAGGATTAAGGTTCCTGATTCACTCTTATATCATAATGAGCGGATGTATTTTATCTCAGATATCGGCACGATGCGAATCCAACCGGATGAAAGAGCCAAAATTATCATTAATGAACGTACCGGGACTATTGTTGCCGGGCAATATGTTACAATTGCCCCGGTGGCAATTGCGCATGGAAATATCACGGTTAATATCAAATCATTCCCGGTAATTTCGCAGCCGGAGCCATTTTCCCAGGGCGAAACGGTTGTTACCGATGAATATCAGATACAGGTCGATGAGGAACCATCCCGTGTGGTTTATATGGAAGAGGTCATTTCGCTGGCCGATGTCGCCAATGCCCTCAATATGATTGGCGCTACGCCGCGTGATATCATTGCCATTTTTCAGGCGATGAAACAGGCCGGGGCCCTGAGAGCGGAACTGGTGATTATTTAAAATGAATATTGCTTTTCCAACAGCCGAACCGCAATCATTGGCGCTGAAAAAACCGCAAAGTATTGAAGCCGAAAAAAAGCGGCTGTTTAAAGCCGCCAAGGAATTGGAATCGTTGTTTTTGTATCAGTTGCTGAAAACGATGCGCCAGACGATTCCGAAATCTGAGTTAAGTGAGGGTTTTGGATTAGGTGAAGGGCTTGGAAAAAATATCTATACACAGATTTTTGACCAGGAACTGGCAATGAAGATGGCCGGGACCGGTGACAGAAGTATGGCGAGCCAGCTTTATGAATCATTGGAAAAAGTATTGGAACGGCAGTTTGAAGGCAAACAGACGGAAAAGGTAAATCTGAATAAGTCATTGCCGCAAAGAAGCTATCTTAAAATCAAGGCCGAAACGCCAAATAGCGTTAATCTCCATAAGGTAAAGCCAACCGCCAATAATATTAAAGTATCTAAGGGTGAATATGACTCAATAATAAAACAAGTAGCCGAAAAATATCGACTCAGCCCGATGCTGGTGGCGGCGGTAATAAAAGCCGAGTCTAACGGCGATCCCAAGGCGATTTCGACAGCCGGGGCTAAGGGATTAATGCAGTTAATCGATTCGACCGCCTCAGATATGGGCGTTCGTGATGTCTTTGATCCGCGTGAGAATATTGAAGGCGGTGTAAAATATTTAAGACAAATGATAAATCGTTTTGGCGATATAAAGAAAGCATTGGCCGCCTACAATGCCGGACCCGAGATAGTGGAACGATATGAGGGCGTTCCCCCATACAGGGAAACCAAAAATTATGTTGAAAAGGTTCTTGAAAACCTGAACGGTCAGAAACTCTATGATTAGTAACCGACGGGGCTAAAGAGATTTAAACAGATGCCGAATATTATAACTGAAAAGAGTTCAAATTCGCAACCGGTGTATGAACTGATTGAAATTCTCAGGGAGGAAGCGTCTCTTTTTGAAACGTTTCTTGACCTGCTTGAGAAACAACAGCGGGCACTGGTTGAGAATGATCTTGAGGAAATTAACAGGATTACCGGCTTACAACGTGAAAAAGCCGTGGAGAGCAGGAGGCTGATTAGAAGACGCGAAGATGTTATCGGAAAACTGACATTGGATGGAGCGTCCAGCGAAGATCTTACAATTTCAAGACTGATTGATTCGGTTGCATCCGGACAAGCAATAGTTTTGGGGCAACTACGCAATTCCATTCTTGATCTCAATGAAAAGATAATAAATGTCCGAAATCAGAATACGATGCTGATAAACCGTTCGCGAGAAAATATCGTAAAAACGATGGAATTAATAAGTCGTATCGGTGCGCCTAATTCCAGCTATCAGAGCCAGGGGAAAGTCGAAAGCATGAGAACCAATATTGCTGTGGATAGGAGGGCTTAATGGCTGGTTTATTTAGCGGTCTTGAAATAGGCAAAAGAGCCCTGGCCACTCATCAGCTTTGGCTCAATACAATCGGTCATAATGTTGCCAACGTTAATACCCCCGGTTATAGCCGTCAACGAGTATCTATATCGACGACAGCTCCCTTAGAACATTATGCCGGAATGATAGGAACCGGTGTCAATGCCACCGATATCAGAAATGTCCGGGACCTGTTTCTAAATCAACAATATCGTGATGAAAATAAAAATCTGGGGCAATGGGCTTCCAGAGAAAAAATGCTGACCCGGGTTGAGTCAATCTTTATGGAGCCCAGCGCCGATTCACTGGGTGACCTGCTGGAAAAATTCTGGACCGGCTGGATGGATCTGGGGAATAATCCTGAATCAATTGCGGCGCGTACAGCTCTTAAAGAACAGGCCAATCTTTTGACAACCGGATTTCATCGTCGGTATGATCAACTAATTGAATTACAAAAATCAATTGATATTGATATTGATCTGATTGTCAATAAGGTTAATAGTACTTCCGATGAAATAGCATCGTTAAACAAAAAAATTTCCCGAATGGAACTGGGTGAATACTCTGCCAATGATCTTCGTGACCGCCGGGATCTATTGATAGATCAGCTGTCTCAATTTATTGACGTGAATACATCCGATCAGGCCAATGGTACGACTCTGGTCTATGTCGGAGCGCTGATGATTGTTGATGAATCGGATGCAATTCATATCGATACCCGCGATAAAGCAGGCAAAGGATATGTTTCAAGTGAGATTGTCTGGAAAGGGACAACCAAAGAGATAAAAAATTTAAATGGAGAATTAAAGGGTTTACTGGATATGCGGGATACAATTATCCCTAAATATTTGGATGATCTTAATATTTTGGCCGAAACACTGGTAGCCGAAGTCAACGCAGTGCACCAATTGGGATATGATTTAAATAATACGACCGGCTTAAACTTTTTTGACGAAAATTTCCTGTCTGCCGGAAATTTAAGGCTGTCACAGGATGTTTTAAATAATGTAACAAGAATTGCGGCCTCCCAGTCCGGAGCGGTAGGCGATAATAGCAATGCCCAGGCGATTGCCGATTTAAGGAAATCGCTGTTTATGACCAGAGGAACCGCAACTATGGAGGAATTTTACAATACGATTGTCGGACAGATCGGTATTGATACCAACAAGGCCGTTCAGCTAAAGGAAAACTATACACTGTTGGTAGGACAATTAGAGAATGCCCGACAGAGTGTCCAGGGAGTGTCCCTGGATGAGGAAATGGCTCAAATGATAAAGTATCAACACGCCTTTGATGCCGCTGCCAGAGTTATCACTACGGTTGATCAAGCGCTGGAGATGGTCATCTTGAATATGGGTATTGTTGGTAGGTAATATTAAAACTCGGTAAAAACATACCACGGAGGGTGTTTTGCTAATACTAACAAGGAAGTTAGGTGAATCGATTACAATTGGCGATGACATTAAGGTTACCGTTTTGGGAGTGTTCGGACGACAGGTTCGAATCGGCGTAGATGCACCCCCGAAAATAGTTGTTCATCGCGAAGAAATTTATGTGAAGATTCAGCAGGAGAATAGAAAGGCGGCTAAATCGGTTAAGCAGGATCTTATTAATGTTATGAAAATCCTGAAAAATAAGATCTCAAAAGACACACCGAAAAAGAAGCCGCCGGATATTAAATACAAAGAAAACAAGAAAAATTTTAATAAGGATAATAGAAGAATGCCATAGGCAGATAAAAGGCGATTATATAATATTTAGTAATACTATTTTTTTAATTTTAAAAATCCGGGGTTGCGAAAAATGCGTGTCACAAATAAAATGATTTCCGATCAGGTTATCTCAAATCTGGCTCGTTCATTGGAACAGTTTATGAACAAGCAGATTCAGATGTCAACCGGTCGCAGGCTTAATAAGCCGTCGGATGACCCCATTGGTGTTCAGAAAGATTTGCGTTATCGAAATGTCCTAACCGATATCACTCAGTTTAAACGGAATATCTCCAGCGCCGGTTCACTTTTGGCAACTTATGATAACATCCTTGGGAATATGAAGGATATCATTCAGTCGGCCAACGAACTCACTGTTGGTTTATCCAACGATACATACGATGCTGTCGCACGGAATGCCGCCGCCAATGAAATTGAATCTTTGTACACGCAAATGATTGAACTGATCAATTCCACCCTGGAAGGGCGCCATATTTTTTCCGGTCATTTGACCCGTGACGCGACTGTCGAGGAAAGCGCATACGGGGTCAGGTATCTTGGCGATGCCGGAGTAACCAGTATTGAAATTGAGAATAACTCGAAAATTAGTGTCAATCTGAAAGGTTCTGACGTTCTTTTTCAGCCGTTGACAACTCTGGGAGAAGACGCCGATCTTAAAATTGGATTGACGGCAACAACATTATTGGCCGATCTGAATCTGGGTAATGGTGTTGATTTGACAACCGGCGCCTTACCCGGCCAATTTACTGTAACAGATAATAATATGGGCACCAGTGTTAATATTGATCTGAGCCTGTTACCGGTTGATCCGACCCTGGATGATGTCATAACAGAAATAAATACTCAGCTTACCGCCGCCGGAGTTACAAATCTTACCGTCGATTACGGGGAAGAGGGTAACAGTCTGCGCTGGCTGGCCACCGATACGGGTGATATATCTGTTAACACATTATTGAAAAATCTCAATGGCGGTCAGGGTGTCGATTTAACCTCGGGCCGAATTAGCCTTCATAACGCTGATAATTCGATCAATTTTGAAGTTGACCTTTCCGATGCGACAACAGTTGGGGATTTAATAAACACTTTTAATGCCGATCCTAATGTGATTACTAATGGTCTTACGATGGGCGTCAGCGCCGATTCCAAAGGTCTGACTATCTCCGATCCTTTGCCATTGGAAGGATTGATAATAGAAGACATTTCCAATACAAGCCAAATGGCTGCAAATCTTGGTTTGGTGGGCGAGATTGATGCGGCTTTAATTCAAAGTTTCGATTTGAATCCTATCGCCGATTTTACTGCTTCCGAGGCGGCTGCAGATCAGACCGTATTGAACGATCTGGGTTTGCTGGGAAGTTTTCACAATGTGAAAGTAGGTGATTCCATCGCTCCCCGTTTGACACTAACCGATTTATTAAGTCAGCTCGATTTAGGTAACGGCTTTAATTTGGGTGAAATTCGTATTTCTCAGGGAAACAGTTTTATTAATCTGGATCTAAGCGATCCGGCCATTGTGACTATCGGAGATGTTATTGATGCCATAAATAATTCCGGGCTAAATGTTCTGGCTTCTATTAATACCGCAGAGACCGGAATTCAGATTGAATCAACAACTAACACCGAAACACTAATTATCGAGGAATGGGGCGAAGGAAATACGGCCCATGATTTCGGCATTTACGGTTCACCGGATATTCTCGGAACGATGCGGGTTCTCACGGAAGCATTTAGAAACAATGACGGTGAAACGGCCGGTCAACTTATAGGCAATTTAACTGAAGGAATAAATCAAATATTAAATCACCGGGCATCGGTCGGCGCCAAGGTCATAAGACTGGAATCTGCCGATAAAAGATTAACCGACCTTGACTATAATTTCACCCAATTGCTCAGTGAAATAGAGGATGCCGATCTTACCAAACTGGTTTCAGATTTGGCCATGAAGGAAAATAGTTATCAGGCGGCCATGATATCGGCGGCCAAAATAATACAGCCGTCTCTGCTAAACTTCTTGAAGTAATTGCAAAACGGTGAGGAAGGATTTATGAAGATTACAACATTAAGATTTGGCGATTTGGATTTACCGGATGACAAGATCATTCAAATGGCCAAACCTGTCCTTGGTTTTGAACAGCTTAAAAAATTCTGCATTATTGAGGGGGAGGACTTTGAGCCGTTTCTATGGTTCCAGTCGGTAGAAGAACCTTCGGTGGCCTTTATTATTGTTAATCCGATATTCTTTGACCCCGATTACCATATTGAAGTCAATCCAAAGGAAATAGAAGAGCTGAATATTGCCGATGTCAAAACGGTCGAAACCTATGTAATTGTTTCTATTCCGCCCGATCCGAAAAAGATGAGCATAAATCTTAAAGGCCCGATACTTATCAACACCAAAACCAAGCTGGCCAAACAACTGATTTTGGTAAATTCAAAATATAAAGTAAACCAATATATAGTTGATAGTAAAACGAAGCTGGACAAGGAAGTAGAACGAAGAGACCTGGCCGGGAAGGTATAAGAAAAAACACCCCATGCCAGCCAATAAAATAAAAAAAAAGAGGTTGTCCGGCAAAAAGGCTTCTTCTGCCAAAACTAAAATTAGCCGCAGGAAAAAAAACGGTTCCAATAAATCAAAAGATTTAGCCACAGCCTTCCGTAAGGCGCGACTTTTATACGCCCAAAACCGCTTTTCCGATACAATCAAGCTGCTTGAAAAACTTCCCAAGAGTTCCGTTCTGGAAGAAAACAACAATACATTGGAATATTATCGCCTGTTATCATTTTCGCTGACCAATGAAAAAGAATATAATAAAGCACATGATATAACTTCGGAAGCGCTTAAGCTTGATGAAAACGATCGTGATTTTTATTTTGTTCAGGCGTTTATCGCCACCAATTTCAAAGATTATAAGCGCGCTATTGAATGCAGTTTGAAATTCCTTTATTTGTTGAAAAAAAATAAATCGAAAAACGATTTCAAATATCTAAGTAAAGGACAATTACATCTTCTTTATAATTATCTTGGCCTGGCCCATAAATCACAAAAAGATTATGAAAATGCCGTCAAATACCTGAAAAAAGCTATTGATGATAATCCAAAATATACACATCCGTATCTAAATCTTGGCAATCTGTACCTTCAGCAAAAAGAATATAACAAAGCCAAAGAAATTGTAGAAAAAGGCCTTAAAAACTGCTCTCAGGTGCAGGAACTTCTACTTTTGAAGAAGAGTCTGGAAAACAGGGCGACTATTTCGGCTTGTATGATTGTCAAGAATGAGGAAGAAATGCTTCCCAACTGTTTGGAATCTATAAGAAGTTGGGTTGATGAAATAATTATTGTCGATACCGGTTCAACTGATAAAACGGTCGAAATTGCCAAATCGTATGGAGCCAAAATTTATAATCAGGTATGGACCAAGGATTTTTCGTTCCATCGAAATTATTCGATTTCAAAGGCGACCTGTGACTGGGTCTTTATTATCGATGCCGACGAGGAGTTTGTCCTTGATGACCTGCCGACGCTGAGACGGGCGACGGCCCAGGATGATTATCGGATTGTTTCTTTTAATGTGTTCAACGTCAATAAGGAGACGGGGCAGACCACGTCGTTTTTACATTCGATAAGATTATTCCGAAGGGAAGCCAATTTTCGCTATGACGGTATAGTTCACAACCAGCTTATCTTTGGTCCGGACGAGAAAGCCCTCCGATTGGGAACAAGTATTCGCCATTATGGGTATGATTTATCACCCGAAAAAATGAAAAAGAAACTGGCACGTTCACAAGAACTGCTTGAGAAACAGCTTATAGATGATCCCAACGACTGTTTTGTCCATTACAACTTTGTTCAGCTTTTGAGAAGCAGAGGCAGTCATCCCGATGCCGAAACCTGTCAGAAAATGTTGGAACATGCGGCCAAGGCGGTAGAATTAAGTAAAACTGACAAAAGATATGGTGAAGCAGTTGAGTTGATGTCGTTACATCAGTTGGCTACAACGCATATTTCACTGCAGGAATATGATAAGGCCAAAGAATACTGCGAAAAAGCACTAAAGATAAAACCTGATTTTCTGGACGCCCTGCTTTCGATGGCCCACGCCTATACCGGATTAAAAGAATTTGATAAAGCCGAACAGTACTATAAAGAATTCCTTAATGTCCGTGAAAGTTATGATGAGACGGATGAAGAAGTAAATCTTATTCAGATTTATGTTGGTTCAGCATATCTTAGTTATTATGGCCTGGGACTGATTAAAGAACTAAAGGGCGATTTTGAGAAAGCCGAAGAATATTATCTCAAATCAATAGACCATTTTGATAAATTCCGTGACGTATTGATAAGATTGGCACGAATCTATCTCGACAGGAAAGATTCGGACTTGGCGCTGGAATATATAAACAAACATCTCGATTGGAAACCAGACTCTGATCTGGCAAATCTGTACAAATCAGAATATTTTGCTCAGAATAACAATAAAATTGAGGCTGATTTATATCTTAATAAGGCGTTGGAGCTTACCGAAGACAGCGTCGAGGTTTATGATAGGGCGGCTAATTTCTTGTATAATATGAGTGAATATGAGCGGACTATTCCGGTTCTAAGGAAACTGATTGAGCTTTTGCCTGAATCAAAAACTAATATCAAGAATCTGGCTACAAGTTATTATAATATTGGCGATTTTGAAAATGCCGGAACCTCATATGAACAGTATCTTGAGTCGAAACCGGATGATTTTGAGGCCATAAATGATTTGGCCAACTGCTATTACAAGCTGGCCAACTATGAAAAAGCTGAAGAATATTATTCGAAGGCCCTTGAAAGCAATGATAAACTAAATCTGATATATAGGAATCTTGGCTTGACCCGGCTTCAATTGGGTAAAACCAAAGAAGCGCTGACTCTTTTGGAAAAATATATCGAAAGTTCTCCGGACGATGTTGAAATTGAACTTGTTATTGGCTCAACCTATTGTCAATCAGGGCAATATTCTGAGGCGATTCCACATTTGGAAAAATATCTTTTCTTCAATCAAAACGATATTTCGGGCCTTTTTAACATTTCTGAGTGCTATTTTCATCTCGGTTATGCCGATTCCGCGGCAATCGGTTATACGCAAATATTGAAAATTGACCCCGAATTTCAGCCAGCCATTAGCCGCCTGGGTGAGATTAAATCCGACAAAACCACCGTTTAAGCTGTTTTCGTTTAGAATTAAATCAAATTTTCTATGTGGCTGTCTTATAAAGTTCTATCGAATTCTGCCGATTAACATTTAAGAGAAATAGGAAAGCTTAATTTGATATAAATTAAAGAGAAATAACAAAGAAGTTAAAGCTAACTTAAAAATAAAAGGGAGGATGTAAAGGAGACCATATTTTTTTCAATAAATAGGAATCGTGACATCGGAGTAGTCGTCAGGCTATAAAGCCTGGTTAATTTTGTGATGGGAAAGGAAATCCCAATCATTTTCAAGGAGGAAATGATAGATGTCACTACGTATTAATAACAATATTGCAGCGATCAACGCTCATCGGAACCTGGTTAACACAACCAATAATCTGACTAAGTCGATGGAAAAGCTTTCATCGGGTTACAGGATTAACCAGGCGGCCGATAACCCGGCTGGTCTGGTTATATCAGAACAGTTCCGGGCCCAGATTGCCGGTCTAAACCAAGCCATCAGTAACTCGGAAGGATCGATCAACATGATTCAGACCGCTGAGGGTGCCCTCAACGAGCTGAATAACATGCTTATCTCCATGAGAGAGCTGGCCATTCATGCCGCCAACGAAGGATTCAACGACACCGCGCAGTTAGAAGCCGATCAGGCGGAAATTGACAACGCCATTTCGACTATTGACCGAATTGCCGCAAATACACAGTTCGGAACCAAGAAGTTGATTGACGGATCCAAAGCCAATGTCGCTACTATCACGACCGATAACAACACTGGTGTTACCATTAAAGGAAGTAATCTGACAACCGGCAATCATTACATTACAACCGTCAAGACTGCTAATTCTGCAGCTACTCTTGACACTTCAGGCTATGGTATTTCATTGAACGGTGCCATTGAACCGTCGAACCTGACTGAAGCCATGCATAATATCGATGTTCTTCAGGCTTCTGCCGGTGCGACCAAACAGTCAGCAGCTATTGACATGACTGATGCTTTTAACAATGGAATTACCTTTGCCGCCGCCGCAACCTCAGGTCAGGTTATCTCGGCCGCCGCTGTAGTCGCTGCCACAAACAGTAATTCCGGTGACTATAGTATGAAACTGAGATATGCCGAATTTGGCGGAAACTCCAGTGAACTGCAGACAATTACTGTGCACATCGCCACGGGTGACGCCGTCGCCGCCATTGTTGCCGCAGTCAATACAGCCATAAGCAACAATACCGTTTTGGCCAATAAGATTGAAGCTACTCTCAGTGCCGGTAGCAACCTGATTCTGAAAACCGCTGGTGCCGGCTCGGAATACTCAATTGACCTTAACGAGCAGACCACAACCGCGGCTACCGCCGCATTTACAATTGCGCCCGCCGATTCTCGTGGATTATCCGCCGATGATCTGTCAATTACTGTCAGGTCTGAAACTGATCCGCTGGGACATACTGAGAATGTTCAGTTGACCAATGCGGTCGAATATACCGATCTTGATACGATGCTGACTATGATTAATGGCCAGTTGGCTCTCGCTACCGGTGCCGGTGGTCTTGGTATGACCGATGGTGGCGGTGTCGCCAATTTAGAGGCGACAAAAGTCGGCACCGATCAGATTAATTTCACTCTGGCAGATCATGGTTCGGCCTACAGCGTTCTGTTTGCTCAGAATGGCAGTACCGATATCGGGCAAGCCCACAATGCTCTTGGCGTAACCTATGATGCCAGTGCCCTTGTCGGAAATGACGCTTTAATTAGCTTTGATGGTTATGTAAACGCAATCACCAAGGTTGATTATGAAAGCACTGTTACCGACAATACCAATGTATTAATTGCCAATGCCGCAGAAGGTACTGCCGGACGTGGAACCATTGGTATTTCGCTGACAGCCGGCGAAAATGGTGGTGTCGATATTGGCAGTATGTTACTCGACGTTAAAGCGGCGAGTTTCCAGGTTCGTCTTGACGGCAGTAATGCCACGGCCGTTACCGGTGGAGTCGATACAATTATCTGGAATAACGATCGTTCCGAATCGATTAACCTGAATATTGGTTTGACCTCACAGGGTGGAACCGAGACTATCAGCAATACCGATCAATCGCTGGTCTTCCAGATTGGTGCCAATGTTGGTCAGACCGCCAAGATCTCCATGCAGAGTATGGCCTCATCAATGCTGGCGAGGAACATTGCCGGAAGTATGTGGAGTTCACTGGCAGAGATCAATGTAATGAGCGTCGCCGGAGCTCAGGACGCCCAAACAGTGATCGACCAGGCCATCGATGAGGTCTCAACCTCACGTGGAACTCTTGGTAGTTTCCAGAAGAATACTCTGGAATCTAACTTGAGAAACCTGCGAATCGCTTCACAGAACCTGCAATCTGCAGAATCTAATATTCGCGATACCGATATGGCTAAAGAGATGTCAAACTTCGTGAAGAACCAGATACTGATGCAGGCCGGCACCGCTATGCTGGCGCAGGGTAACCAGCTGCCGCAGATCGTTCTGTCGCTCTTTGGTTAATACCTGTTTTCTATATAAATGGGGACTTGAAAAAGTCCCCATTTATTTTGCCTTCTTTCCGATTTAAATATCGTTTTCTGAACAGATTATTCAATTATAACCGGTAAAATATTAGCAATTTCACCGCTGAAGTAATTCCTCCAAAGGCCGATAAGATAAACAGGCGGAAACGTATAAGTATTTTGAGGTTCGAGGAATTATTTTTTTTGAATCTTTGTAATAATATAGACAGAGATCGGATAGAAAAATTATCGGCAATACATAGGAGAAAAAATGCCAGCTGCACAATCGATTGAAGGGCTTTCTTCGGGTCTGGATATTACATCCATAGTTGATACCATTATGCAATATGAAAGAAGGCCCGTTACTATACTGGAACAGGAAAGAGCCCTCAAGACTCAACAGGTTTCTGCTTACAAGGCGGTTCTGGCAAAATTCCTTTCAGTAAAATCAAATGCGCTATTGTTAAAGCGTGAAAATTATTTTAACAAGACCCAGATTGACGTCTCTGATACAAACATACTGACGGCCAGCGCCGGAAACAGCATCATCTCCGGGACATACAGTCTTCAGGTTTTGGAACTGGCCCATAATCATCAGATGGCTAGTCAGGGTTTTGATGATGCCACTACGGCCACCTTTGGCACCGGCGAGATTAAACTTGCCGTCGGCGATGACAGTCCGACCACAATTGAAATCTCATCAGGTAACAATTCACTGATTGGTATAAAGGATGCCATAAACAGCGCCAATGTTGGTGTCTCGGCTTCTATTATAAATGACGGCTCATCATCGAATCCGTATCGTTTACTGATTACAGCCGATAAGACCGGCGCCGTTAATGATATCTCATATGAAATCAATCTGACGGGCGGCGATACCATCGAACTCGATTCCGGCTCCTTTGATAATCCTGAAATGGTTTCATTCTCGGATGCGGCGACATCAACGGTCTCACTCGGTTCCACAGCCACTTTTAGCGGCAATGAAAATAAGATATATACATTCACTGTAGCCGGTACCGGAACTCAAACGGTTGGCACCGATGTTATAACTCTTAACTGGACAGATGGTACCAACAGCGATTCTATTGTTATCAATCAAGCAGACACCGAATACGAGGTTCTTTTAAGCGGCTCGGCATACGATGGATTGAAATTATCTTTTTCCGCAGGAGACCTTGTGGCCGGAGATACATTCCAGGTATCGACTTTTGCTCCGCTTTTACAGGAAGCCACCGACGCTCGAGTTTCAGTCGGCGGCGGCGGTTCCGGATCCGGTTCACCGATTATTGTGACATCCGAGTCAAACTCACTTGACGAGGTGATTCCGGGACTTGATATCGATTTAAAAAATACAACCGCCACCGGTGAGTATGTGACTATTAAGACCGGCATGGATACCAAAACAATAAAGAATCAGATTAGTGAATTTATTGACAATTATAATGGTGTCATGGATTTTATCGATGATCAATTCACCTATAATGCAGATACCAAAGAATCGGGCGTTCTTTTTGCCGATTACCCGCTTCAGATAATGCAGTCGAGTCTGCGCTTCTCGGCGACGTCGGTTGTAAGCGGATTGTCCGGCGGCATAAACAGCCTGTCGGCGATTGGAATAAGATCTGATGCCTATGGCAATCTGAAAATTGCCGACTCGTCAAAATTAACTGATGCCATCGAAAACGACCTCGATAGTGTCATTAAATTATTCACAAATTCCGGCGAATCATCAAGTACCTTTATTGAATTTCTTTCGGCCACCTCCGAAACCAGTGCCGGTACCAATTACACCGTTGATATCACTCAGGCCGCCACTAAAGGATATTTTCAGGGGAGCGCTATCACTGATCCGTCAGATTCAACCCTGACGCTTGATTCGTCAAACAATGCCATCAAACTAAAAATCAATGGTTTGTTATCCGACGAAATACTTTTAACCGAACGCGATTATACCTCCGGTGAGGATCTGGCCAACGAACTGCAAACTCGAATTGATTCCGACGAAAAAATCGCTATCAAGGGGCTTACCGTTGAGTGGGTTGATCAGGGTACAACCGGCTATTTGAAAATAACAGGCGGTTCATACGGTTCAAATTCGACCATCGAGATTGTTGCCTCGCAGGCCAATTCGGCTTATGCGGCTCTGGGGTTAGCCTCCGGAACCAATATTGTCGGAAAAGACGTCGAGGGGACCATTAATGGCGAATCGGCCACCGGCAACGGTCAGATTCTTATTGGCGATGAGGGCAATACCAATACCGATGGTCTAAAACTAAAAATAATATACACCGAGGATGATACCTTAACCGGTACCGAGGGTACAATTTCGGTTATTAAAGGTCTGGCTGCCAAAATCGATGAAGCACTGGAGAATATTACTAAAACAATTGATGGTTCGATAGCTCGTCGAACCACGGCGCTTGAAAATCAAATCAGGTATATGGATGAACGGATTGCAGATTTTGATGCCAGATTAGCTTCCAGAAGAGAGGATCTTTATAGCGAATTTCTCGCCATGGAAAGCGCTTTATCGCAATATGAAGCCGAAGGAGCATACCTGGAATCACAATTACAAAACTTATCTGCCAATTTCAACACTATTTATAATAATAGGAATTGATAAAATGGATAGTAAACTAACACAGTATCGTAAATCGGAAACCGGGAACAAATCAGTACCAGAATTAATTGTCATGGTCTATGATGGCGCTATTGATAATCTTAAAAAGGCGGCCGAATTTTATAAAGCTGAAAAAATGCAGGGCGGCTACGAGGCGATGGAAAAAGCCAAGCGGTTTGTCGTTCATCTGTACACCACGCTTGATGAAGAAAAGGGCGGTAAAGTCGCCGCCGATCTATCTAAAATGTATGCCTATCTGATTGAACGAATGAATTTTATTCAGGCGACAAAAGATATCAAGAAAATCAACGACTCAATTGATGTTTTATCAAATATCAAGGAAGGCTGGGTTGGTCTGGCCGAACAGACAAAATCCGGCCAGAAAAAAAATAGTAATAATTCGGTCGATGCTGTTCAGAAAAAAAGTCTGTCGATTTCAGTGTGAAAGGTACAAATAATGGAATTTAATCAAATAACCCAATTAGAACGTGAGCTTATTTTTATTCTTAAGGAAGAATACTCTTTTTATCAATCGTTATATATCCTGATTGATAAGCAAAAAGATATGGTTAAATTCGAAAAAGACGAAAAACTTCTGGATCTTTTTACAGAAATTGAAAGATGCCACCGACGAATTCAGGAATCGGAAACAAAGATAACCGAACTAAAGGAAAAAAATGCAAAGATGTTCCGCATTGCCGCCTCAGCCCCGGAAGTTAGAAAACTGATTAATAGTATTACGACCCTTGTTAAAAAGAATATCGGATTAGTCCGCGAAAATGAAAGTTATCTAAAGAAACGCCACGACCGTCTGAAATCTGAATTAAACGAGCTAAAAAGCAGTCATAAAATATTACAATATATTCGTGAAGCACCGCCGACTCCCATGTTTATCGATGGTAAGAACTAAAAGCCTAGGCGTTGAAATATTCGGCAAAATACCGATATATAGGTGGAGGAGATAAGTTGTGAAGATAGGACCTGCCAACAATACCACTCCGCTGATTGGAGACAAGCAAGAAGCGGCAAATAAATCAAATCGCGGGCAGGAAAAGGAAAAAGCCAGGGAAGATCAACTTAATATTTCGAGCCGAGCCAGAGAACTTCTGGCAAATTATAAAGCATTATCCAGAGTCTCGGCTGAGGTTGAAAATAATTCCGAGAGAAAGCTGGACCTTATTAGATTGAAAATTAGCAAAGGATTTTACGATAAACCGCAAACAAAAATAAAGATTGCCGAAAAATTATCAGCCGATAAAGCGATTTTACGGGAATATTATAAAAGCATATATTAAAATTGGATACAAGGGTATTATTTAAGTAATGAATACTTCAACGACCGCCGCCCCGGAAAACAGAGTCAAGCAACTTATAGGTAATATTAGAAACTTGCCGACCCCGCCAATAGTCTTTGAACAGATACAAAAAGTACTAAATGAACCGGATACATCTGTCGGCGATGTTGCCTCGATTCTTTCCGAAGACCCGGCGATGTCGGTAAAAGTGCTGAAGTTGACCAACTCGGCTTTTTACGGCTTACAACGCGAAGTTGACTCGGTTAAACATGCGGTAATGATTATTGGCCTGGAAGCGGTGAAAAATCTGGTTTTATCGGCCTCGGTCCTAAATATGTTTAAGGCTGACCAAAGCAATAAAGAGTATCATGAAGTTTTTTGGAGGCACTCTTTATCAACTGCATTTGCATCCAGAATAATCGCCAAACGGTTTCAGAAAGGCAAAGTGTTCAACCCTGACCCGGCTTTTTCGGCCGGTTTAATTCATGATATCGGGAAAATTGTTGTCTGTTGTTTTTTGCCGGATGAGTTTAAAACTATTCAGGATAAAATGCAAAAAGATCCCAGTGCAAGTGAATATGACGCTGAAAAATCGGTTCTCGGTTTTGCTCATTGTCAAATCGGCAAAGAGCTGTCAACTCAATGGAAGCTTCCGATCAGGATGGCCGATGCTATTGGCTTCCATCACAATCCAAATGACCCCAATGATAGCCAGGATTTAGCCTATTTATTGGGTTTGGCCGATTATGTTGCTCATGTCAGTACTTCGAACGAAGACCAGGGGAATGAGCTTAAACCGGCCGAGGGAGTTATGGAGTTTTTTGGAATAGATGACAGCGATATTGATAGCTTAAAGGTCAATCTGATTGAAGAGTACATGAAAGCCGATACCTTTATGAGAATTGCCGGAATTACCTGATGGATACGATTTTGTATGAGAAAATTTAAGGCCGGTTTTTTGCCGGTCTTTTTTATATCGGTATTCTTCCTGTTGCTTCATTGAATGAAATTGCATATTTTATTTGAAATTGAATTACAAGTAGCATAAGACTTAATTGTAAGGAATGAATATGGAAAAAAGAACTTATTATATCGTTGATGTCTTTGCCGAAGAAAGATATGCCGGAAACCAATTGGCAGTTTTTTTGAACGGTTCAATATATTCTGATGATGAGATGCAACAGATAGCCAAAGAAATTAATTTTTCTGAAACAACATTTATTATGTCGGAAACAGCTATCAATAATTCTTTTCCGGTTCGAATATTTACTCCGGCCGAGGAAATACCATTTGCCGGGCACCCTACTTTGGGAACTGCCTTTATTATACAACAGGAAATAATTGGCCGACCGGTGCCATCGATAACTCTTGACTTAAAGATTGGTAAAATTTCGGTTAAATTCGAATATGTTAACAATAAACCGGGCAAATTAATTATGCGGCAGGTACAACCGACCTTTGGAAAGGTATTTGAAAAAGAAGACATCTGCAAAATGCTTAATATAAATCCCGCTGATATTTATGATCGCTTCCCGATAGAAGAGGCTTCAACCGGTTTACCTGATATTATAGTTCCGCTAAAAACTCTTGATGCTGTTAAAAGATGCCGAATAGACATCCCAAAATATTATGATCTTATAGAGAATCTGGACTCAAAAGCGATCTTAGTTTTTGCTCCTGAAACTTATCATAAAGAAAACCAGCTCAATGTGCGGATGTTCGCCGATTACTTTGGCGTTCTCGAAGACCCTGCTACCGGCAGCGCCAACGGTGCTCTGGCCGGTTATCTGGTAAAGAACAAATATTTTAATACCGACAAAATAGATATTCGCGTGGAACAGGGTTATGAAATTGGTCGACCGTCATTACTATATTTGAATGCCTCAGAGTCTGATGGTAAAATTGATATCAGAGTAGGCGGAAAAGTCATAAATGTCGCCAAAGGTGAGTGGAGCTAAATGGATATAGAGCTTTTTAATTATGACCTGCCCCCAAATATGATTGCCGAGGCGCCGCCGGGCCGGCGGGATGGTGCCAGGTTATTTATGCTCGACCGTTCCACCGGCGAGGAAAAGCATCTAAGGTTTCGCGAAATTGAAAAATTCCTTAAATCCGGGGACGCCCTTGTTATTAACAACACAAAAGTTCTTAAGGCACGGCTTTTTGCCAGAAGACCGACCGGCGGCAAAGTCGAAGTATTTCTTCTGGAGGAAATTAAACATGAAGGCAAAAATTGCTGGGTTGTTTTAACTCACCCGACTCGCCGCGTCAAAGAAGGAGAGGATCTCTTTCTTGATGATAAGACTACTATCCAGGTTGTAAAAAAGTTTCCGGATGGTAAATCTTTGGTAAGATTGGGCGGCAAGACCAAAGCCGAAAGGTTAATATCTACATACGGCCATGTTCCCCTGCCGATCTATATTCACCGCCCCGATCGTGCGAATGATGAAGAACGATATCAAACCGTTTATGCTCATCCAAGTAAGGCCAAATCGGTGGCGGCGCCGACGGCCGGACTGCATTTTACCAGAAAGATTCTTGACAGCATAAAAAGCAAGGGCGTAAAAATTGTCCCGATTACTCTGCATGTCGGATATGGGACCTTCAAAATGGTTAAGACCAGTAATGTTGAGGATCATATTGTTGATCCAGAGTTTGCCGAAATTACCAAATCGGCGGCCAATACTCTCAATAAAGTAAGGCAGGAGGGTGGAAAAATCTTTGCCGTCGGAACCACATCGGTTCGTACTCTGGAATCGGCCAAAATCATCAATGGCGATATTCAGCCGTCTGCAGAAAAAGTTGATTTGTATATCCGGCCGGGGTATAAGTTTAAGGTTGTCGACCATTTAATAACAAACTTTCATTTGCCCAAATCATCACTTATTATTTTGGCCTCTGCTTTTGCGGGACGTAAAAAAATTCTCCACGCCTACAATACGGCGATTGAGAATGGGTACCGCTTTTACAGCTATGGCGACTGTATGATAATTCTGTAAAATGTAATTCTTGTCATTGCAGGGAGTTTCGATCCAGAGGTCGGAACGACATAGCAATCTCCAAAATATCTTATAATCAAGCAGGCTGAAATCCGATACGGTTTCTACAATTTTACTACAAATATTTGTACCGAGGATCTTTTTTAATCTAAAAAATTGTCTATAATTTTTTCCCTTCCTATGGGTTACAGCAAAATGGGTTCGTTTTTCCGTTTTTGTGTTTTTGTTGCAAACTTGCCATAGAGTGTGCGCGGCGGACGTCCCAGTCTACGCCGTTTTTTTTTGCAGACGAGGACGTCTGCAGATCACAATAATATATTTGCCGCAAAATGGCTTCGTTTTGTCATTTTTTGACTTTAGACTATCATTTCGATGTTAATTCAGGCCGCCTGTATATATGTAATTTTATAATTTTATAATCTATGCTCTTCCTCATCCAGACTTAACTACATTTTAATAACGTAAGGATATTTGAATCAAGTGTGATTTGATGGTTATTTTGAGATTATCCGTCAGTAAAGGATTCCTGACGGCGCGGTGAATTATCTGCCTGGGTGCCCCACGTCTTTAGACGTGGGGATAGAGAATTCTCATTTACAATTCGATTTCATCAACCCGAAATAAATCATCACGTTTGCCTTCATACCAATTATAACTTGACCAAAGCCAATCCTCAGGTGATAATACTAAACCGGCTCTAACCGGATTCATATGACAATAATTTATTTTTTCTCTTACAGTCTCCGATGTTCGGCAATTATGATCATAGCATCGGGGCTGCCAAAACCTATATAATTTTGTGGTTGATTTAAATACTATAAGCCTTTCTAAGATCTTTAAACTCTGCTTTTTCCAAATTTTAAGTATGTGATATCCAAATTCGGATTTAAGTTGTCCAATAGCGATTCCTAATTTAAGATCGGTAGGCGGGAATAATACCAAATGAACATGATTAGGCATAATAACATAACCCAATATTTTGGTCTGATTATTCTCCCTGAATCGCTGTAAATAATCCAAAAAGATTTTAAATGTTTGAGTCTGATTGAACAATCTAATTCGCTTATAACAGGAAAAGGTAACAAATCTTGCAGTTTCTAATTTGTCATAATGCCTTAAACGAACCATATATCATTATATTTATTATCTATACATATTGTCAATCAAATTAAATCACAATATCCCACCCCTGAAGGGGCGGGGCACCCAACAGGAGTGTATTTTCTGATCCTGACCTTCAGCTTCGGACAGACAAGAATGTCTGTCCTACCAATCTTATCAAAATCAAATCCAAAATTCCATTAATATTTTTGTTTCTATTCTTATCCTGTCTGAATATATTAGTCCACATGAATACGGTGGCGTTAATAGTTGCAGGCGGTAAAGGAATCCGTCTCGGTGGACCGGTTCCCAAACAGTTTCGGACAATCGGCGATAAACCGTTGTTGTCATGGACCGTATCACAATTTGAAAAAGCCGATAAAATTGATGAGATAATGCTGGTCGTTCCGGAAGAATATCTGCTTTACACCAATGAAAAAGTCGTCGAACCGTTTAAATTTAAGAAATTAAGCAAAATTATAGTCGGCGGAAAGACCAGAACGGAGTCGGTTGTCTGCGGCCTTAAAGGTATCCCGATTTCAACTTCTTTTGTGGCCATCCACGACGGCGCCCGGCCGATTGTTTGCCCCGGTGATATTAATAACGTAGTCGAAACGGCCCACAGCGAACGGGCGGCGATTCTGGCGCGTCCGATGGCCGATACTGTAAAACGGGTTGAGGGTGATTATATTATTTCGACTCTGGACAGGAAGAAACTGTATCGGGCCGAAACTCCGCAGGTATTTCAGTATGACCTGATTTTTACGGCTTATCAGGAATTTTCAGGGGATGCGGCCACCGACGATGCTTATCTTGTGGAATCGCGCGGTTTCAAGGTCCGCACCGTGATTCCCCGGAAACCCAATATTAAAGTAACCGATGAAAAAGATTTGGAAATTGTCAAATATCTATTGAGGACTCATAATGAATCCGCAAATTAAAGTTGGGATAGGGTATGATTCGCACCGGTTCACACCGGATCGGCCGCTGGTTCTGGGTGGTGTGATAATCCCACATCATAACGGTCTGGCCGGGCACAGCGACGCCGATGTTCTGCTTCATGCTATCGCCGATGCTCTTTTGGGTGCGGCTGGATTGGGTGATATCGGAATCCATTTCCCTGATACCGATGATAAATATAAAGATGCCAAATCAACCAAACTTCTGGCCTCAGTGTTTGAAAAAATAATCAAGCAGGGCTTTTTAATCGGCAATGTTGATTCGGTTATTATTGCCGAGGCGCCCAAAATAAATCCTCATATCCCGATTATGAGAAGAAAAATTTCCAAAATCCTTGTCATGCCGGAACAGAGTATTTCCATAAAGGCCACAAGTAACGAACAAATGGGTTTTGTCGGCAGGGAAGAGGGAATAGCCGTTATGGCCTCAGCACTGATTTATAAAGACGATGGAACAATTTCTTCAACTGACAAATGATCTTTTGGATCGGCTATTTGTCTATGGGCCGTTCTGGATTTACGCGGCCCTTTTTATATCTTCATTTATTGAAAATCTATTTCCTCCGATACCGGGCGATTTTATTACTGTTACCGGCGGCGCCCTGGCCGCCTCAGGGAGATTAAATATATTTGCGGTTTTTCTGCTGGTGTATGCCGGGGGAATTCTCTCAATGATGCTTATTTATTATCTGGGCCGCTCGCGGGGCAGGAATTTCTTTTTAAAGAAAAATTATAAAATATTTTCACGCGATGATATTCTCAGACTCGACGATTGGTTTAAAAAAAGAGGCGCCATTCTTCTAATATTTAATAGATTTATTATTGGCGTCAGGGCGGTAATAGCTCTGGTAGCCGGTATCAGCCGCTATAATCCGGTGAAAAAATTTATTTTTATCTCAGTATCTTTCTGGATTTTTAACGCCCTGCTTTTATTCAGCAGTTATCTGTTTGTGATAAATTTCGATACAGTCTTTTATTATTTGAGATTATACGAAAAAATAGCCTGGCCTATTATAATAGCTATTGCAATAGTTTTTATTATAATTAAAATCAGAAGAGTGAAGCTGAATGGTAGATAAATTAAACATTTTAGTTCTGGCGGGCGGGCTTTCTCATGAGCGGGAAATTTCGCTGGCCTCAGCCGAAGCTATTGTCAATGCCCTGAAACGGCTGGAACATAATATAAGCGTTCTCGATACAGCCTCAGGCAAATCCTTACTGGATAACAAAGGCGAATACCTTCTGGAAAAAGATAACAAATCTCTTTCGAAAATAGCCTTTAAACAATCTGAAAGCCTTGTGTTGTCTGAAGCAATAAAAACTGAACCGTATAATAATTCCGACCTGATATTTATCGCACTTCACGGCGGGGCCGGCGAGGATGGCACTATTCAGGCCCTGCTCGATCTTGTCAATATGAAATATACCGGATCGAATATGATGTCTTCGGCGATGGCTATGAACAAATCGATAGCCAAAAAACTGATTGAAAACGAAAAAATCCCGACGCCGAAATATATGCTTTTATCCCATAACAAAAATGATCAAAAAGAACAGATTACGACTATCGAAGACAGTTTTTCATTCCCGCTAATTGTCAAACCAAATGACGCCGGCTCAACAGTCGGATTGACTATGGTAAAAGATAACGATTTGTTAAGTAATGCAATAGAAACAGCTTATGATTTATCATCTGAAGTAATAGTTGAAGAGTATATAAAAGGCCGAGAGATAACCTCGTCCATCCTTGACGATGAAATATATCCCTTAGTTGAGATAGTTCCTTCAAATGAGTTCTATGATTATCAATGCAAATATACCAAAGGAAAATCGGAATATATCTGCCCGGCCGAAATTCCGGATGAGATTACCGAATTGATTAAGGATTACGGCCGCCGTGCCTATGATGCCCTAAAATGCTCCGGCCTGGCTCGGATTGATTTTATTCTCGATGAAAACAATATCCCCTGGTTTCTCGAGTTAAATACCCTGCCAGGTATGACCGAGCTCTCGCTCGCCCCAATGGCCGCCAAAGAGGCCGGGATTGATTTCGATAAATTGATTGACAAAATTTGCCGGTCGGCGCTGAAAAGCCAAAAAGAATGATATTTCCCGACAAATGCAAAATCAAAGGAGTCCTGTTTGATTTGGGCTCCACCTTGATTGAATATGAAAATATCCACTGGGATGAGATGAACCTGATTGCACTTCAGGCCGGATATAAATATCTTAAAAGTATTATCAATCCGCTTCCATCTTATGATAAGATAACCAAAGAGTATATAAAAATCAGGGATTGGAATCGAGAATCTTCCCGTCAAACTCTAAGAGAATGGAACGTTCCCGACAGAATTGCAGAACTGTTTGGCGCGGTTGGTATCAAAAATGACAGGCAAACGGTACTGGAATTCTTTTCTCATTATTATAAAATTATCTCCGATCAATTAACAATCTTCGATGATACCGAGTACGTATTAAGTGAATTGCAAAATGCAGGTTTTGGGATAGGTCTGGTATCTAACACAATTTTCCCGGAAGCTTATCATAGGCTTGATCTGGAAAGATTCGGCATTATCGATTATTTCGATTTTATGCTGTTTTCATCAAGTTTTGGATACCGCAAACCGCATCCATCCATATATAACAGGGCCATCGAATTATCCGGTCAAAAAGCCGATCAATTGATATTTATCGGTGATAGATATGAAGAAGATTATCTTGGCCCCCGTGGAAATGATATTTTTTCGATTCTTAAATTTCGGGAGGGACGTCAATATCCCGAATCTTTTCCCGATGATATAATTATGATTAAATCTCTGAACGAATTATTGCCTTTTTGCGTTAAATAAGTTTGACGAATCGGTGTAAATATATATATTAGCTTTTTGCTGTAATTATTAAGGTTATTTTCCGCGATGAAATGAGGTTTTGATATGGCGCTGAAATTTTACAATACGATGACTCGAACCAGGGAAGAGATTATTCCTCTGGAAAAAAATCATATCCGGATGTACACCTGCGGACCAACCATATATGACTTTGCCCATATCGGTAATTTCCGAACCTATATGTTCGAGGATATTCTGAAGCGTTTTCTTATTTACAAGGGCTATAAAGTCACGCAGGTGATGAACATAACCGATATCGATGATAAAACGATCAAAGCCAGCAATGAGCAGAAAATCCCGATTAAGGAATATACCGATAAGTACAAAAAAGCTTTCTTTGAGGATATCGACACACTCGGCATTAACAGGGCCGAACATTATCCGGCCGCAACTGATCATATTGATGAAATGGTCGAGCTGATAAAAAAACTGATTGATAAAGGTTTGGCCTATGAAATCGACGGCAATTATTATTTTTCAATAGAGAAGTTTCCCCAATACGGTCAACTGGCTCATCTTGATCTATCAAAGCTGAAACTTGGCGCCAGGGTTGCCACCGATGAGTATGAAAAAGAATCGGTTTCCGATTTTGCCCTCTGGAAAGCCTGGGATGAAAATGACGGCGAAGTCTACTGGGAAACCGATATCGGCAAGGGCCGTCCCGGTTGGCATATCGAGTGTTCGGCGATGTCGATGAAATATCTTGGTGAGACTTTTGATATTCATACCGGAGGTGTTGACAATATTTTCCCTCATCATGAAAATGAGATTGCCCAGTCCGAGGGTGCTCTGGGTAAACCTTTTGTCCGACACTGGATGCATGCCGGATATTTGATTGTTGACGGCAAAAAGATGTCGAAATCGCTGAACAATTTTTATACTATCCACGAGTTGATGGATAAAGGATATCCGGCTGTTGCGATTCGATACATGCTGATGTCCGTTCATTACCGCCAGCAGTTTAATTTCACCTTCGATGCTCTCGAGGCGGCCCGTAATACGCTTGACCGGTATATTGATTTTTATGAGAATCTCAAAAGCTACAGCGGGGGAGAGTCATCGGGCGAGGCCGATAAAATAATCAATCAGACTTTGGCCGGATTTGAAGATGCCCTCGATGACGATCTCAATATTTCCGCCGCGCTGGCCGAGGTGTTCGATTTTGTCCGCGATATTAATCGTCTTAAGGCCGAGAATAAATTGTCGGCCGATGAACGTGACCGGGCGCTGAAGGCGGCCGACAAGATTGATATTGTCCTGAATGTTCTCCATTGGGATAAAGAGGATATCGATTCAGAAATTGAAGATTTGATAAAAAAGCGGACCGAGGCGAAGAAAAACCGCGACTTTGAAACGGCCGATAAAATCCGGGCCGATCTTCTGGAGCAGGGAATAATCCTTGAGGATACACCCGACAGCACCAAATGGAAAAGGAAACTTTAGGAAAGATTTGCCTGTGCGCCCCAATCTTTTGATAAATTTGCGGGTTGGTGTGAATAGGCTTGACAATAATTAGAAATTTGATATAATATTTCGCGTTTATCGGCGCCGGCGTAACTCAGATGGTAGAGTAGCTGATTTGTAATCAGCCTGTCGGGGGTTCGAGTCCCTTCGCCGGCTTTGTTTTTGGCGGGGACTCCAGCTTTGTAGTGTGAGGCCGATAAATAGATAATAGCCCTTTTTTGGAGGGGTTCCCGAGTGGCCAAAGGGAACAGACTGTAAATCTGTCGGCGAAGCCTTCGGAGGTTCGAATCCTCCCCCCTCCATTTGAATTTTAATCCCGCAGCTTTTGCGGGATTTTTTTATTGTTTGTATTGTCATTTGGTGCGAAACATTTATAATTTTTGCGGGCGGCAGACGCCTCTCGTCTGCTCCGGCGCGGCTCAAAGACAATAATTTCTTGTTACTTTATTGCTTCCATATAATTACAACAAAATGGCTTTGTTCCGTTTTTTTTGATATTAGACTATCAAACCGATGTTAATTCAGTTGTTCTACTTATGGTTTCTTAAACAATACTCCATTCGATTACTTTATTATTAATCATATACATAGGGGCGCGAATATAATTCAACAACGATTTGATGGGGAAATTGTAATGATAAAACTATTATTCCTATTGCAATAACATATAAAAATCAATAAATTATTGCTGTTGGGGAATTCCATATTGGGAACTTGCATTTGAAAGAGAAAGAATAATTTATGGGTAAAAAGGCAACAATTACCAAGTTGCAGGGTTGTATAGACGCTCTCAAGTCTATAAATGCGGGTAAAACAAACGATCCTGAATTTCTTAAATGGAAACGCAATACAGAAGTTACTTTGGAACATATCTTCGGTCCTGATACTAGTCGTAGACTCCCGCCCTACTATGGGAAAATTAATATTTGCGCTTCGCTCATTGTCGAAACCGCTGAGGGGAATTAATTTTGCGCTTTGCGCAATGTCGAAATCGCAGGGGATTTCGACCTACCTCAATTCAATAAAATTCCCTGCCAAAATAGTTCTTGTAGTTAACCAGAAGGGTGGGTAAATTGTATTTCACCTATTAAAATAGGATTTGCGATGAAACCAATTATTATCTTTTTTATAGTTCTATTACTCCTCCTGTTTTCATCTGTGTCAAATTGTTATGCGGACGGTGATTCGAATCGAATCGAATTATTCGAACCAGACGAATTAGACCATGTTGTTGGAATTCATGCGGGACTTGGTATCCATTTCTTTGGTAATTCGACCGTGAATGTTTACAACTACGATAGTGGAACATTTGAAGATGTAAATATCAATTGGAATGATGTGTTCGAACGAACTTTCCGACCGGGGATTACACTCGGACGTTGCTTCTATGGTTCGGAATTGTGGATGTTTTTGGATATTAGTCGGCATACATGGAATGTTGAGCAACAAGTTGAGATAGAGAATATTGGAATCTTTGAGTTGGAAGGCAATCCGACTATAAATATGTGGGAGTATTCTCTTTCTTTTCGATACTTTGTTGCTCCAAAGAAATATTCGCCCTTTGGCTTCCATTTCGGTCCATATGTTACACTTCACACCGAGGGCTTATTTGGGGGCGCCGGTTTTTTCTCTGGCGGGGCAATGGGGGGGATCCATTATGCACCCTTCTTCTTTGGCGAGAATGACAGACCTATAATACTAAATCTGGACGTTTCCGGCGATCTGTTTTCGGGAGATAAGGGACCTCGGGTGTTAGATATCAGCATGTCGATATTAATCGGGTTTATGAAATGAATATGCCCAGGCAATTTTGCTGAGATTTGGAGAAAGCTTGTTGATTAGTTGAATAATGGCAGGATCACGAGGTCCCTGCTTTTCCAGTTGATAATTTATTTGATTAAGTTTATAATTATTTGCTTATTTTGAGTAGGGCGGCAGTTGAAATCCGCCACAGGCGGATAAAACTCCCGCCGATATTTTGTTATGTCAAAACTTTTAAGATTTCATAGAGAAAATGATTACTGTTTTGTAACCTCAGTAACTTATAAAAGACTGTAAAGAAATTAATTTATCAGATATTATGAAAAGGATAAAGTTGTCATTTTCAAAATCGTATCGAAACCTGCTTAAATGTAATTCGGGTCATATCTGGCAACATAGATATTATGACCATATAATTAGAGATCAGAATGATTTGAACCGGCATATTGATTATATTCATTATAATCCGGTCAAGCATGGTTATGTAAAAAGCCCTTTTGATTTGAAGTTTAGTTCTATCCATAAATACAGTGATATTTATTTTGAAAAATCGAATTTGTGTCAAGATAATATTAAGGACTTGAATATTGGAGAATGAGATTATTAAAGTGGCGGGAGTATTCGACTACCGCCCTACTCCTGCTCTATATTATAAATAGTCACAGAAAATAATTGGTTAAAAAATGGTAGTTGTTATGGCGCGGTGGTCCACAGAAAATCCGGACCAAGCGCGAGGAGGTCTGACATGAACAACGATTCAAAACCACCCAACAAACGAGTTGCGTTGGTTTGCACAAACTTCACAATGCAAAGCGCCTTCGGCTTGTTGATAATTGCGCTCAATTCCGCACGGTTAGGCTTTGAAACTATTATTTACTTTACTTTTGAGGGGCTGCACATGATTCGTCCGGGTCACCTCGAACAACTGCGGTACTTTCCGACCGGCGTCGATCCGTCGGAGCCGGAGGTGGACCGCTACACGACAGAACTTCGCGATAAGATGGAGCGGAAAGACATTCCCTTTATTGAGGATATGCTCCAGATGGCCCAGTTCGAGGGTGTCAGACTTTTGGCCTGCAAAACAAGCGCCGACCTGTTCGATCTCGGCAAGGAAGATTTCATGGAGGGCGTGGAAATAATGCTTGCCGGCGACTTCATGAAGCAGGCGACCGGCTCGGATCTTCACCTGATGTTTTGAGTTCTTGTAGCCCACCTGAAGGGCTGGGGTGGGCCATAGCTTGATATGGGATTTATAAATTCTGACACATTTTTCTTAAATGGACATATGATAAATTAATAAATGTAATTGTATTTATCTATAGTTAATTGATAAAATAGGCAGGAGCGCAAAGCTCCTGCCTACAAGACTCCTTCGGCCGACAGATGTTCCGTCATTTTTTGACTTTATCTACCAAAGTGCCCCATCCTTGGTTATGTATATTCCCGGTATTTTTTACAGTCTATTCCAGACGGCAACAATTCGGTCTTGGACCATTTTTATATTTATAATTTAATAGATGAACAATATCCAATATGTTAATAGGGCTGATGCAGTCAACATTGGCCATAGCCATATTGAATGGAGCATCACCTTCTTTATATTTATAGTTTATAATGAAAACTATATCGAGAATATTGACAATTTCGGTCTGATCGACATCACCGCACAAATCATCATACTCGCCGTATCCAAAGGATGACAGCGAAGTGATTATGCCACAGAGTCGATTTTCGGCTATATCGATGGTTGTTGAAATGCCCTCCCATTCGCCGGGACCTTCCATATAATGAAAGAGTCTCAATTCAGCTTCTTCGTCAGGAAACATAATAGCATCATCATAAGTATAACAGAATTCGATACCTCCCGAAAAATCGATGGTTGATTCAATGTTGAAGTAAATTGTCTGATAATCATCAATATAATGCCACATATCCGGCGCTTCCCCTTCGGTAGTTACTGTCAATTCAGTAGTACCGGCAATATTAACAGTATCAAACTCCATCGTAAAACCATCGCCCAAATCAACAAATACATCCTCCCCGTCCGGTACTGTTTCGCCAAAAGTGCAGGCATCGCCGATACCATCAAAGTTGCTATCGGTTTGTGCCGGGTTGTAAACGGTTGGACAATTATCAATCGGGCAGGTATTGGCCAACCCCGGTTCACCAAAGCCATCGCCATCAACATCTGTACATGGATCGCAGGCATCACCGATACCATCGCCGTCTAAATCACTCTGATCAGGATTGTAATCAGTAGGGCAATTATCATTAAGGCAGGTGTTTTCCGGTATGCCCGGATCACCATAACCATCGCCATCACTATCCACACAACTGCTAAGCCCGGTAATTATTGGTAGGAAAGCTGTCTGTGGGGAACCCACCCCCCTTGTGAAAATAGTTTTATGGCTGGGAGCGTAGAAATCAGCTGTGTCGATTTTGATATACTGGGTTTCGTGCGACCTATCAAACGTAAATTTTAGGGTCGCCAAAAGGCCATACCCCTGAAAAAGTCCATCTCCAGATGAATCCAGGCTGGCAAGCAGTCCTTTGTTTTCGCCTTCATCTACGTCAGTTATCAGATCATTGTACGCCGATCCAGTTTCATCTATTACACATTCTATATTGCCCGATGCAATGCTATAGGTAAACGGGAAAGAAAAGGCAATGATATCCTCTTGCGCCTTCTGCCATATTTGAACCTCCCAGTAAGTTTCTCCCGGAGGGACCAACGTACTGGTAAATATCAGCGAATCTGAGTCAAATATGGGTAAAGTTGTATCGGCGGTAGCGGGACAAACCGGATCCGGCCCACCTTTATATTTGAAAAATATCATATATTCAATATCGTTAATAGTAATACTCGGAATTTTATCGAAATCTGCCGCTTCCGGAACGACCGGGGCATCACCTTCCTTGAAAAGATAATCAATTAAAAAAACAAGTTCAAGCGCACCCACTACCATCCCGTCGTTGTCAGCATCCCCACAGATATATCTATAGCTCTGCTCCGTGCTATCCGGTTGCAATGGCGCTGTAAAGCCGGGATTTATGCCGACCATACAAAACATGCCCAATAAAAAAACGATTGTAGAAATTCCTCTTCTTTTGCTCATGTCTCCTCCGTTTACTTTCTAAGTGAGCCGCATTCAGTTGTCCAATCTTCGCATACCGGCAAGGCTTCGCCGCTTTTATACTTGAAGTTAATTAAATAAACAATATCAAGAATATTGATAATACAATCAAGTTCCACGTCACCGCTGCATATTTCATACGGTATCGGATCCGGTCCGGATTTATATTTATAATTAATAAGATATACTATATCAAGAATATTTATCTTCGGGATACCGTCAATTTCACCCGGGACACAATCACAAGCCAGGACGTCGTTTATTATTATATCGGTTTGAATGTCCCGGACGACATATTGCTGGGACGTTCCTGCCGTCATTTCCTGAAGGATTATATCATCGCCATTACCCAGAAAACCGTCACCTTCGTCTGTCCAATCCGTGCAGAAATACTTTTGATAATAAACCGGATGTACTTCATACCAGAACATTCCAGCCGGATCGGATATTGATTCGACATCCGGATTGTCTGCCGCCATATAGTCAAGATATAATGTGTCCTCTCCGAGAGAAATTTTTAGTGTCGGACCCAACCATCTGACATAATATTCAGGTTCGGCCAGGCTGTTAAAAGTGGCCGCATCATCAACACTGAGTTTACTGTCAGAGTTATCTGTCCAGCCGGTAAGTTCCCAATCCTGGTCATAAGTGGGCCATAATTCATGCCAGTTGCTATTTGTCGGGTCACCATCGGTCGGTTTCCATCCCTCCTGATTATGCAGGTAAATACCCTGAATTTGATCCGGCAGTTCAATTTCTGAGACAATTATATCGGTGGCCAGATCATCAACATGATATAATGCCGACAGACCGGTTGTCATATTCTGCAGAATCAGGTTGTCATCATAATCCAATTTACCATTTGCAGGTTCGCCTTCCATCCAACCGACACAAAAATAATATGTACCCTGAGCAGGTGAAATCTCCTGCCAGTATTTTCCGATAACATCGGTAATATCGCTCATATCTGTTTTATCATATCCGACATAATCCAGATACAGGGTATTTTGCTCAAGAGATATCTGAATTGTAGGCCCTACCCAGTCAACCTGAAGTTTAT
>CBFCZE010000008.1:0-42411 GCA_965602655.1 uncultured bacterium | reverse complement strand
GCCAAGACGGCCGATAAATGAATACTGCAAATCCTCCCCCGCCCGGGCCGCCTCAATTTCCGAAATAGCCTGTTCTGCCCCGGGCTGATTTGACGAAGTTAATTGCTCTATCTGTGTTTCATAATCCTGTGAATATTTTTCAACTTTGGGGAAATATCCAAGAAGCCAGAGAATCACCGAGGCAATCAAAATTATCCCACCCATCTTTTTTAGATACAGTCTGGTCCTTTCCCACATATGGATAATCACCGACCATGTTGTCGGGCGGCGATACGGCGGAAGTTCCATCACAAACGGAGTTTCATCCGATTTTAAAATTGTTCGGGAAAATATCCGTGCCATCAGAATAGTTGCGGCAATCCCAATAAGATATATGGAAAAGATAATATTTCCGGCATAAGCCCCAAAAAATGCTCCCGCAAATAGAATATAAACGGGCAACCGAGCACTGCACGATATCATCGGAATAAGAAGAATTGTCAGGATACGATCACGTTTGGATTCCAGCGTTCGGGTTGCCATAATGGCCGGCACCGAGCACCCGAAACCCATCAGCATCGGAATAAATGATTTTCCATGCAAACCAAGAAAGTGCATTAATCTGTCCATCAAAAAAGCGGCGCGGGCCATGTATCCGGAATCCTCAAGCAGTGATATCCCCAAAAACAGAATCACGATATTCGGCAAAAAGACAATCACCGAGCCGACCCCGCCGATGATGCCGTCGATTAGAAGATCGGTCAGGGCGCCATTGGGAATAATGTGGCTGACACCGATCTGAATATTTCCAACGGCCATATCAATCCAGACCATCGGGTATTCGCCGATGACAAAAGTCGCCTGAAAAATCAGCCACATGAAAAAGAGAAATATTGGATAGCCAAGTATTCGATGAGTCAGAAGATTGTCGATCTGGTCCGACATTTTCATCCGGTCGGTGGGAGGGCGCTGCATTACCTCGCGGATAATACCGGCCACATAACCATAACGACCCTCGGTGACAATTATTTCAATGTCATCGGCGGCCGTAGATTTTAAATGAGAAACCGATTCATCGAGAACTTTGGTAAGATGTGTATTTTCTTTTTGATCGGGGAAACATTGGTTTTTTATTTCTGTATCGCCCTCAAGCAGTTTTATCGCCATCCAGCGGGGATTATGACATGCGATGCAGTTTTCACATTTGGAAACTTCGTTGGATAAATTGGCGACAATATCGTCAAGACGAGGACCATATGAAACCGGCGGATGATGATGTATTTGATCACCATTTTCGGCCAGTAGAATAGCTGTATCTAAAAGTGCGTTTATCCCCCGGGCGCGATTACCTATGGTCTTCAGCACCGGTGACCCCAAAAGCAATGAAAGTTTTTCGGTATCTATTTTTATCCCGGATTCCAAAACCTCGTCCCACATGTTGATATCAATAACCAGATCAATTCCCATCTCGATAAGCTGCATTGTTAGATACAAAGAGCGTTCAAGGTTGCCGCCGTCGATAACATTTATGATAACATCCGGTTTTTCATTGATAATAAAATCGCGAGCTACTTTCTCATCCAGAGAATAGGCGGTGAGACTGTATGTTCCGGGCAGGTCGACAAAAGTAATGTCATATTTCCCATATTTTCTATGGCCGACCCGTTTTTCAACCGTAACGCCGGGGAAATTGGCAACTTTTTGCCGCGCCCCGGTAAAGCAGTTAAAAATGGAGGTCTTCCCGGAATTGGGATTTCCTGCAAGGGCAATTTTTAGCGAGAGTTTGTCATCCACTATTTATAAACCGGGATAAGTTCAACATTAACAAAAGCCGCTTCGCTTCGCCGAATAGATATTCGTCCGCCGTTGACGGCAATTTCAATTGGGTCTCTCAGTGGGGCCGATCTTATCATTTCGACTATCTCGCCGGAGTGGAAACCGAGGTCTATCAATCGATGTCTGATCTGGCTGGAGCCGCCAATGCGAACCACTCGTGCCTTTTGGCCAATATTCATTTCAGCCAAAGTGCCGCTTCCTTTTAGAAAACTGCGGCAATGTCCATGGCGTTTTTGTCGTCTATGTCGTTTTCCTATACCAAACCAGGGCATTATTTATCTATCTCCATGCGGTCAAAAAAATTATTGGACAGCAGATTCAAATAATCATTCTTCATACGATATTCCGGACGATTTCAGGAGAGCAAAAAATTGAGTTCTGCATTCATTTTTCGATTCTCGACAATCAATAACAGTTTTAATAAAATGTTTCAGCCGATTCAGCGTTTCGCGGCTCAAATCATGCTCCATTTTGCAGGCTTCCGATTCGGCGAGATTTTCAGGCAAACCAAGTATTTTCTGCAGGAATCTTTTTATGGTTTTATGCGCCTCATAAATCTCGATCGCTTTGGCTTTCCCGGATTTTGTCAGGGTCACCTTACCATAATACCGCTGATTAAGATATCCCTTTTCCTTCAATCCGGCAACGGCGGCGGTAACAGTTGGCAGAGTTACTCCCCGCTCACGGGCAATATCGGAAATACCGACAGTATCTATCTCTCCCGAAAGCCTGTAAATCGTCTCGAGATAATCCTCTTTTTTGGAGCTAAGTTTCATAGTTCTAATAATATTAGATTACTCTAACTTTGTCAATCGGTTTTTTTATTAAATTATTTATATCAAAAGGGCCTTAATCTAAAAATTGAGGACTATATTCAAATACGAAGTTATTGCCGTTCAATCAAATTGGTGTGTTTTTTCATAAATATCAAATAAAGAATAATTTTTGTTAGTCGATGTACACTATATGTTTACAAAAGCGCCTGTTTTTATTGACCGTGGTGAATATAGTCTGTTAGGAAAATTCAAATGAATAAAGAAAAATCAATATCGTTAGTATCATTACCGGGCACTCTTTCCCTGGGGATAATGCTTGGAATTCTAATCTGGTTTTTGGATGCGGCCATTGATGTCTATCTGTTGGGTGATGAATCATTCCTGAATGCCGTTTTTTCACCGGGAATCGAACAGATTTGGATGCGGATTTTTATTATCTGCCTAATGGTAATCTTCTCTATTATCGCCCGGTTTATTAATAATAAGCGAAAGGCAACGGAAAATGCTTTAATCGAAAGCGAGGAACGATTCCGGAGTCTGATAATAGGATCATCCGATGGAATCATAATTCACAATGGTGAACGTATAATCGAAGCCAATCAAAAACTGGCGGATTTGCTGGGATATGAACTTCTTGAAATAGTCGGTAAATCGCCATGGTATTTTCTTGATGAGGAATCTCAGAAGAGAATAACTGAAAACATACAAGACGAAGACAATACATTATTTCAAGTAACAGCTATCAGAAAAAACGGAAATAAAGTTACTTATGAATATATTAATCGGATGATTCCGTACTATGGTGAAACTGTTTGGATTACTACGGTATCTGACTGTTCCGTTCCTGCAATAGAATCAGAAGGGACTCGCGAAGATCCTGAACATTATCGCCAACTGCTTCAAAATAGTAACGACCCGCTATTCGTCTATGGATTAACAAACGAAAACAATCCGGATCTGTTTTTGGAAGCCAGCGAGATGGCCTGTACTAAATTCGGATACTCATTTGACGAATATGAAAAACTTAGTATAATGGAAATAATTGTCCCGGAAGAGAGGGACAATATCTTTCCGATATTCCAGACTCTTATCGATTTCAAACATTCCATATTTGAAACCGAGATACTTACCAAAGATAAAGATCGCGTACCGGTTGAAATAAGTTCGCACCTGTTTGATCTTGATAGTCGCCCGATGATAATATCCACTTTGCGGGAGATTACCGAACGCAAGAAAGCCAGTCAACTTCTTCATGACAGCGAAAAACAGTATCGTCAGCTTTTCTCAAATGCCCCGGTCGCTTATTTATGTCTGGACCCGGATGGAAATATAATTGAGGTTAATGATAAATGGTGCGATCTGTTTGGTTATTCTAAAGAAGAAACCCGTGACAGTTGGTTCGGGGATTTTCTGAGCCGCTCAAGTCTGGATCGTTTCAGGGCATCATTCGCCGATCTGAATGAATCAAATGAACAGATGGAAATCGATCTGGAAATTGCAAACAAGGACAAAACAATTTCCAATATATTCCTGATTGCCAGAACAGCTCAAAACAGTTTTGGAGATATTCAATCGGCGCAATGCATATTGTTGAATAACTCCCGCCAAAAAAACAGTATTGAAGAAAAGCAGAGACAAGAACGCTGGTTGGAGCAGATAATTGATAATGCTACGGATGTTATTTTTTCGTTCAAACCTGACAGCACAATCACTAATGTCAATCCCGCTTTTGAAAAAGTAATGGGAAATCCGGCCGAGTCGTTTATAGATAGCAAATTTGAGACAATAATACATCCCGATGATTTGGATTTTGTATATCAGGCAATTGATAAATGTATTGAGGGTGAAAAAATTCCAGCCATTGAAATACGGCTTCAAACCGAATCAAAAGAATATATCCCCACCGAACTGACTCTGACTTCGTTTGGTCAAGACGGCGAAGTTATTGGTATTAACTGTATCGCCAAAGCTCTTACCGGTAAATGGCAGAAATCTGTTACTTTAGCGGAAGTAACCTCTGATCCGAATACAGAAGAAACAGATAGTACCAAAAATTTGAATGACAATATTCGGGAGATTTTTCAATCTTATCAAACTCTAACCGAAAACCTGCCCGGATTGGTTTATAGAGTTCATTGTCAGGAAAATAATAGAATGCAATTCTTCAACGATCTTGTTGAATCAATAACCGGATATTCAGAGGACGAATTAACAGTCGGTGAGGTATGCTCCATAGAACCATTAATTCATGAAGAAGATCGACCTAATGTAGTCTCGGTAGTTGAGGAAGCTATCAAGGGAAATAAGTCTTTTGAAGTGGAATACCGGCTTCGTCATAAAAATGGTGATATTAAATATTTCATCGAAAGAGGTCAGCCGGTTTTTGATTCTGATGGCAGTCTTATTAGTATTGACGGAGTGATATTTGATATCACTGATCGTAAGCAGGCTGAGGAAGCTTTGCAAAATTTATCCGTCCGCAATAAGGCTATACTGGAGGAGGTTCCGGATATTATTATGGAAGTCGATTCGGATAAGGTTTACACCTGGACAAATAAAGCCGGGCATGAATTCTTCGGCGAAGATGTTATTGGCAAAGAAGCATCATTCTATTTTGAAGGCGAACAAAATACATATGAAACGGTAAAACCGCTTCTCGAAGGTTACGAAAATTTAGTTTACGTCGAAAGCTGGCAACGTCGAAAAGATGGTGAAAAGCGGCTTTTGGCATGGTGGTGCCAAGTTCTCAAGAATGATGATGGTAACATAACCGGCGTATTGTCTACCGCCCGCGATATCACTGAAATAAAGATGGCGGAAGAAAAACTGCGGGAGAGCGAGGAGAAGTTTCGCAATATAGTTGAATTATCAGTTGACGGTATCAGTCTGATTGACAAAGATTGCAAAATAATTGAATGGAATCCGGGCCTGGAGAATATAACCGGGTTGAAAAAAGAAGACATTTTAGGTAAGTCTTTTTATGATATTCAGTATCAATTGGTACCTGAAGAGAGCAAAACCGACCAGTATTATCAGATGCTGAAAGGATCAATGCAAGAAATTACTAAAGGCGGTCAATCACCATATTTAAATAAATTTATGGAAACAGAAATAGTCCGTCCCGATGGCGTTCAACGTACAGTAGAAACATTAACTTTTCCAATTAAATCTGAAAATGGATTAATGATTTGCGGAATAAATCGCGATGTCACCGACAAGAAACTTATGGAAGATGAACTTTCAAAAGCCGAAAAACTTGAGTCAATAGGCGTTCTGGCCTGCGGTATCGCACATGATTTTAACAATATCCTGACGGCTATTCTTGGAAATATAAGCCTTGCAAAAATGGATACAGTTCCCGAAAGTGATATGAACGCCCGGCTAATCGATGCAGAGAAAGCATCTGAGCAAGCCCGGTATTTGACCCGTCAATTGTTAACTTTCTCAAAAGGCGGGGCACCCATTAAAAAGACAATCTCATTACAAAATTTAATTAAAGAGTCGACAGGCTTTGCACTCCACGGATCAAATGTAAAAGCTCTGTATAATATACCGGACGACTTAAAAGCGGTGGATGCCGATACCGATCAGATCGGTCAGGTGATTAATAATCTTATTATAAATGCCAATCAGGCGATGCCGGATGGCGGGACAATAAATATATCGGCCAAAAATGTTGATATTAAGCGATCTGATTCGCTGCCTCTAAAAGAGGGCCAATATGTCAGAATAGTAATTAGCGATGAGGGAACCGGAATCCCGGAGGATCATTTAAATCGGATATTTGATCCTTATTTCACCACCAGACAAAAGGGAAGCGGGCTTGGTTTTGCAACAGCCTATTCTATCATAAAAAATCACGATGGCCATATTGATGTTGAATCGAAGCGGGGTGAATGGACTTCATTTACAATCCATTTACCGGTCTCGGATAAACCTGAGGAAATTGAGATTGAAGAAGAGGATATAAAAGCAGTCGGCGGTAAAATTCTGGTAATGGACGACGAGGACGCCATAAGAATGGTTACCGGAGTTGCCCTAACAAAGGCCGGGTATAAAGTAGATTTTGCCGTAAATGGCAAAGAGGCTGTAGAGAAATATAAATCATCTTTTGAAGAAGGTCATCCATTTGATCTTATTTTTATGGATCCGACTATTCCCGGCGGCATGAGCGGTCAGGAAACGTTGGAGAAAATAAAAGAATTTGATCCGAATGTTAAGGCAATTTCGTCGAGCGATTATAGTAATAACCCTATTATGTCTGACCATAAAAAATATGGTTTCTGCGGGATTATCTCCAAGCCGTATAAAGCCGAAGACATAAACCGAATTGTTTATCAGGTATTACACGGCGACAAAGTGCCGGTGTAAAATAATATTATTTACTTATATTCCCGCCACCAATAGTCAAGCTGTGGTGGGTTGGATAATTGTACTATCTGACCCGGACGTGGCATAATTAATTTCACCCCATTTTCATTCGCAGCCTTGACCAGTCTTTCAGGTGGTTCGTACCAGGAATGAAAGGCCAGATTAAATGTGCCCCAATGAATCGGCATAAATTTTTTTCCGTTTAGTGCTTTATGAGCATCAATCGCCTGTTCCGGTGTCAGATGAATATCTGGCCATTGCTCATCATTATAGGCACCTATTTTCATAAAGGTTAAATCGAACGGGCCATATTTCTCACCAATCTCTTTGAAGCCGGGAAACGGTCCGGTATCACCGCAGAAAAACACGGAACGATCGGCTGTTCTAATCACCCATGTTACCCACAGTGTTGAATTGGTTGAACTACCTAATCCTCTTCCAGAGAAATGCCTGCCCGGACCGGCTATTAATTCAACGTTATAATTATTTATTATTTTGCCATCCCACCAATCAAATTCAAAAATCTGCGAATGGTTTACTCCCCATTTGTCAAGATGAGCACCAACACCTAAAGGAACATAAAAAGGGAGACCTTTTTTGGATAATGCCACTACTGCGTCTTTATCAAGATGATCAAAATGGTCATGTGAGATCAAAACAGCGTCAATGCGAGGCAGGCTGTCCAGTTCGATCGGCATCGGGAAAAACCGTTTGGGACCCATTACCGATGAAGGCGAACAACGCTCACTCCACACCGGATCAATCAATATTCTTGCCTTGTCAATCTCTAATAGAATAGTTGAATGGCCAAGCCAGACATAATTAATGGACGAATTAAATATTGTATCAAAAACATTTGATCCTGTCTTAATAATCTCAAATTCTTTTTTAGGGACTCTATCCTCAACACCACAAAACCATTTTGAGAGCATTTGTCTGTAATCGTCATAACCAAATGACAGATCGGTCGGGACATTGTTGATAAATTTATCACCTTTGAAATTTGGCGATTTTTGAGCCCGTTCAAGCCAAATACCTTCCGGTTTGGCCCCAAATTGTGATAGACCATCAGTTGTGAAATATACGACAATTGCTATTAAAACAATGAGACCTGCACTTACTATTAAAAGCATTTTGAAAAGCTTTCGGATTATACTTTTTTTTGCCATAAACATACTATCTGTTTAATACCAAACATTAAAAAAGACTACTGCTTATTTATGGATTTTTTTAATGAATTCCTCGACTTCAGGGATACCACCCTGGAAAATTAAGTAACCATTGTATGGTTCACGCTCGGTTATCTCACCAGCAATTGGGGTCAACATCATTTCTTTGATTTTCCCGGGATCGTCGGTTTGCCCCAGGACCCATCCAAGTTTAATATAAGCAACCTCAGGAAGCATATTTTCGGCCGGTATAATTCCGGCGGCCATACAATCGCGGCCGGTGTCATAAACAAACATATGTACATAACCCCAGAGCGTCTGGACAGTCATATAAATGGCAACACCTTTTTCGGCGGCACGGCGAATAGACGGATAGACCGGCTTGTTGACGTGTCCCAGCCCGGTTCCGGCAATAACTATCCCGCGATAACCGTTATCAACCAAGGAGTCGATAATATCGGGCATCATATTCGGATAATAGTACAGCAGCGTTACCTTTTCCTCGAAGTACGGAAGGATTTTGACATTTTTGTCTTTCCGGCGCCTTTTATAATCATCTTTTATCGGCGTAATATTATCCTTATCGACCATCGCCAGCGGTATATCGCCGATAGTACGAAAGGTCGAGCGGTACGAAGAGTGCATCTTTCTTACTCTTGTACCCCGATGCAGAAGGGAGTATTTATCCGAGGTCGGTCCGAACATACAGACCATCGTTTCGGCGATATCCGATTCGGCGGCGGTTTTAGTTGAGTGAATAAGATTGAGGGCGGCATCGGACGACGGCCTGTCCGAGGATCTCTGCGACCCCACCATAACTATCGGGACCGGCGAATCCTGCACCATAAAAGAAAGAGCGGCGGCGGTGTGGTGCATCGTGTCGGTGCCATGCCCGACCACAATACCATCGATACCTTTTTTAATCTCCTTACCAATAGAAATCGCCAGCTTTTTGTACTGCACCGGCCCCATATTTTCGCTGAAAACGGCAAAGAGTTTTTCGGTGGTCAGATTACATATATCGGCCAGCTCCGGAACGGCACCATACAGCTCACCCGGGGAAAATGCCGGAATGACGGCGCCGGTTCGGTAATCCAATCGTGAGGCAATAGTGCCGCCGGTACCGAAAAGTTTTATGTTCGGTTTGCCGGGTGAAGTTGGAAATTCTTTTTCGGGTATTTTATAATGCGCCTCTTTGTAGCCTGTCTCTTTAATATCATTTATCGTTTCAACCGCGATACCGATATTGTATCCAGTTTTTAATTTAAGAACCAAATGATTGTCATCGTCGTTTTCGGCGCGTGGTAATAATATTCCCTCAAAATCACCGCGCGTGGTTTTTATTTTTGTTTCGCTCCAAACCCGGATATTATACTTCTTGAGCATTTTCAGAGCGACACCTTTATACCCTTTGAATAAATCAATCATTTTTCAGCTCCTTTTTTACCATTTGATAGAGGTCTTTCAAGGGTATATTTCCAATCGCCGGTTTCCGGAGTTGTCCCATTATCCATCGCAACGACGCCCCCGGGTCTTTGGAGATTTTTATCTCATTAAATTTACTTTTCAAAATAGGCAGGTTTTCAAGAATCTCTTCTTCAGTTTTTAACTGATAATTTATCATTGCCAGCGCCGACTCAAATTCGACATTCGGATGTTCATAAACCAGCGGCAACATTTCTCGAGCGATTTCCCAGGTCAGTTTTTTGTCTCGAATGAATCTTATCATACCATAGATTTTATTATAACTGAATCCGCTTGTCCAAGGATGCTGTCCCTCAAGATATTTCAGCGAATGCCCCAAAAGTGTTCCGACCATACGTGGTGCAATATCACACTCGTTCAATATCTTTTCGATGACCGGAGGAAGATTATTTTTTAAAAGATAAAAATAGGTATCTTCCGGAATCTGCCAATCTTTAAACTGGTGGAAGCGATCTAATATTTCAACCGGCAGATTATTTTTTACCTTTTCGATAACGGCATCATCGATTGACAGTGGGGCTGAATCGGTATCAGGGTACATCCGGTCAGGTCCGGGCAGGACCCGTTCAAAAATAGTCGTCCCATCCGGTAATGATTTGCGGGTTTCATTCGGGACGCCTTCAAAAGCCATCAAACAACGCTCTTCTATCGTTTCAATAGCGGTGTCTATATCTTCGTCCGAGCCCCAGACAATAAGCTGCGCATCATTTTCTTTGACCCCAAGTTCCTTCGCAATTATTTCAAATGAAAGCGGGGAATCTTCCATTTCGGAATGATACATATTCGGCTGGTCAAGGCAGGCGATAACTTTGATGCGGCCGGATATTTCATCAGCAAACACCTTCCCCGGTTGGGTGAAGAATGAAAAAATTCCGCTGAAACCGGGAAGATTTATTATGGTGATTCGTTTCTGCTCCCGTGCAATTTTCTTTAATGGCGCCAGACTATTGTTGAGTATGCCGGGATTAATATTCTTGAATGACACTTTCCACTTTTTCTTATCAGAAACTGTTTTGGATAATATATTTTTTATCTCCAGCAGCGCCTTCTGACGAAAAGCCTCGTTATGCGTTAATTCCGGAATCCAGTTGATATGCTGAACGCCCTTAATTTCAACCCTGGTTCCGCCGGTGATGCTTACATTAACGTCCTGACGCCCGGCACCGATTCCGGTGCGAACCTTACCGGAGCTTCGAGCAAGAAAACGAAGGTAATGACCGGCCTCGGCCGCTTCATCCGGGGTGAGCATCTGGGGATAGGTCACCATCTCAATCAACGGTATCCCCAACCGATCGGTCGTATATGTCCGCCAGTGGCCGGTATCGGAAACCTCGCGGCAGGCATCCTCCTCAATACTCAGTTGTATTATACCAATCTTTTTATTCTTAAGCGGAATCTCCCCTTCGATACCGACAATAGCGGTTCGTTGAAATCCGGTCGGGATCGATCCGTCAAGATACTGTTTCCGTGTAATATGAAGCTCGCCGACAATATTGGTTTTCAGCATCAACGCTATTTCAACGGCAATGTCAAGCGCCTGGCGATTTATCGGAAACGGCGGCGTGTCATCGATATCATAAGTGCAGGCCGACACATTTTTAATTCGATAAATGATATTCTTTTTTGTTTTCCGTTCCATCAACGCCGTTCCGTCATACTCGCCCATCTCGCTCAGGGTCGGACGCATATGCCGGATAACTTCGGCGTCATAATCATCACCGTTTTGATACAACCCGGCCGGACATCGGCAGAATAGTTTTAGTTTGGTTTTTAACTGCTGATGAATTTCCAGCCCGCATTTGTAGCCAAGCCCTGAGTAGATTTCGGCTGTTGCCTCATTTCGAGTAACATAACCAACCAGTTCTTTGGTCTTTTGGTAATTGTCTGCCGGATTAAAAGCGTCGCTCATATAATCAATTAAATCTAATTTTTTGGTCTCCTGTTACGGGCGCTAAAATACGTTATTCTTTAAAAATCGCAACCTGATTTATACGAAAAGGATAAGAAGTTGCGACATATAAAAATCCTTGTTTTTGTTGGCATTTGCGGAAAAAATCTGTTAATTATATGTTAATCAGAGTTTTTTAAACATTGATCTGTAAAGTTGAATACTTATGAGTCTGGAAAACAGGGATAACGACAGAACCGAATCGTTTGTTCCTTTGACTAAGGGAACAAAAATCGGGCATTATATGATTGTCCATAAAATTGGTGCCGGCGGGATGGGCGAGGTCTATTTAGCGGAGGATACTGAGTTAAAGCGCGAAGTAGCGCTGAAGTTTTTACCATATCATTTTGTCTCCGACGACACCGCCAAAGCGAGATTTAAACGCGAGGCGCAGGCGGCGGCGAAACTGAATCATCCTAATATTGTGACTATCTATGAAGTCTCGGAATATATGAACCGTCCGTTTTTTGCAATGGAATGCTGTGACGGCAAACCTCTACGGGATATAATCAAAGAAATGGAATTAAGTTTGGATGATACTATCAAACTGGCGATTCAAATCTGTGAAGGATTGGAGAAGGCTCATCAGGCCGGGATAGTGCATCGGGATATCAAACCATCGAATATAATAGTAGATTCTGATAAACGCACCAAACTGCTTGATTTTGGGTTGGCGACAGTCAAAGGTACAGAAAAACTTACTCAAACCGGTTCGACTTTGGGTACAATCGGATATATGTCACCGGAACAGATTGAAGTCAAAGAGATTGACCATAGATCAGATCTTTTCTCGTTGGGAGTTGTTCTTTATGAGATGATAACCGGGAGACTGCCATTTAAATCCGACACCGATGCCGGGACACTCAATTCAATTCTTAATGATACCCCTGAGCCTCTTTCAAGATATAAAAGTAATGTGCCCGATGTATTACAGAGAATAGTATCAAAGTTATTGGAAAAATCGCGTGAGTTGCGATATCAGCATACCGATGATATAAAGGCAGATTTAAAAAGAATCGATTTGAAATCGACCCGACAAACCACAAACAAACTGCCGTCAATTGCTGTTCTTTCGTTTGCTAATTTAAGTAATGATCCCGATCAGGAATATTTTTGTGATGGCATGGCCGAGGAAATAATCAATGCCTTGACCAAAATTGAAACACTACGAGTCGTGGCCAGGACATCTTGTTTTGCTTTTAAAGGGAAAAATGAGGATATTCGGACAATAGGTGATAAACTTAATGTGTCGTCTATTCTGGAAGGAAGTGTACGCAAAGCCGGAAACCGATTGCGCATCACAGCCCAGCTCATCAATGTGGCCGATGGTTACCATCTCTGGTCGGAAAAATATGATCGCAATATGGAGGATGTCTTTGCTATACAGGATGAAATTTCTTTAACTATTGTTGATAAATTAAAAGTGAAATTGCTTAAAGGCAAGAGAGCGTCTTTGACCAAGCGATATACCGATAATGTTGAAGCATATAATCTATATTTGAAAGGCCGCTATCACTGGAACAAGAGAGGCTCGGTTGAAACTAGAAAAGCCAAGGAGCTATTTGAAAAAGTCTTGACAATAGATCCCAATTATGCGCTCGCCTATGCCGGTTTGGCGGATTGTTTCAACATGATGGCTCAAAATTATGATACTCTTCCCGGAGATACCTTTCCGAAAGCCAAGGAAATGGCTCTTAAGGCTCTGAGCATTGATGATACTCTCGCGGAAGCTCATACTTCTCTGGCAGGCGTTTTACAGGCATATGACTGGAATTGGAAAGAGGCAGAAAAGGAGTTTAAAAATGCAATCGAATTGAATCCCAACTACGCAACGGCACACCAGTGGTATGGCTTGACCTTATTGATTGTTGGAAGGCTGGATGAGGCGTTTGAAGAAACAAGTAAAGCACGGGAGCTTGATCCCCTATCGCCAATTTTGGAAATTGCTCTTGCCTGGGTATTAATAACCGGCGGCAAATATAAAGAAGCGAAAGATATATGCGATCAGCAGATAAAATATAATCCCAGCTTTGTTGCACCTCATTATGTTTTAGGTATTATATATGAGTTTATCGGGGAATATGATAAGGCGGCCCCAGAATTTATTGCGGGAATAAAAGATACAAACTATTACACCAATAAAGAATATGACGAATTGATTAAAGAAGTTGAATTATCAGGTTGGGAAGGCTACTGCCGGAAGTCAATCGATATTTTGAAACTAAAGGATCCGTCTCAATCTGCGTCTGATATTGCGCTGAATTATTTTCGTATTGGAGAAATTGATTCAGCTTTTAATTGGCTAAACAAGGCCTATGAAGTGAGGGATCCAAATATTATGTTTGTAAAAAATCACATACACCATTATACCGTGCGCTCCGACCCAAGATATATAGACATTATGAAAAAGATTGGTTTGGAGTAGGTTGAGTTAAGGATAAATGGATAACGATAACGACAGGACCGAATCGTTTGTTCCACTGACCGAAGGGGCTAAAATCGGGCATTATACGATTGTTTCTAAGATCGGCGCCGGCGGGATGGGTGAGGTCTATCTAGCAGAGGATACCGCACTGAAACGCCAGGTAGCACTTAAATTTTTGCCATATCATTTTGTCTCAGATGAAACCGCCAAAGCACGGTTTACACGGGAGGCGCAGGCGGCGGCGAAACTGAATCATCCCAATATTGTCACAATCCATGAAGTCTCAGAATATATGAATCGCCCGTTTTTCGCGATGGAATGTTGTGACGGCAAACCATTGCGGGATATTATCAAAGAAATAGAATTGAGCCTTGATGATACTATTAATCTGACTATTCAAATCTGTGAGGGATTGGAGAAGGCTCATCAGGCCGGGATTGTTCATCGGGATATTAAACCATCGAATATAATAATCGACTCCGATGGACGACCCAGACTACTTGACTTTGGTCTGGCGACCGTTCAGGGAACTGAAAAGCTGACTCAGACAGGATCGACTTTAGGTACAATCGGCTATATGTCGCCGGAACAGATTGAGGTTAAAGATTTGGATTTGCGAAGTGACTTGTTTTCGCTTGGTGTTGTGCTTTATGAAATGATAACCGGGAGATTGCCATTTAAATCCGACACCGATGCCGGCACACTCAATTCAATTCTCAATGACACCCCTGAACCATTATCAAGATATAAAAGCAATGTACCTGAACCGTTACAGCAGATAGTAACTAAATTATTGGAAAAGAATCAGTCTTATCGTTATCAAACTGCGGCAGGTGTACTATCTGATTTAAAACATTTATCATCAAGGGCGCTGCAGGCAAGAAAGCCGATTGATAAATGGAATCGATATGTCGTTCCATCGGCTTTGGCAATAATAATTGCAATATTCCTTATTTGGAAATTTGGTTTTAAAGATCAAACTCCAAATCAATTAGAAGGTGCAAAGGTAATGTTGGCTGTATTACCTTTTAAAAATTTGGGTGATCCAAATGATGAGTATTTTGCAGACGGTATTACTGAAGAGATTATGTCAAGGCTGTCATCAATAAAAGAATTGGGCGTTATATCCAGCACCAGTTCTTTCGCATATAAGGGAACAAGCAAAACACTCCCCCAGATTGCCAAGGAATTGAATGTCGAATATATCCTTGAAGGAAACATTCGATGGGATAAAAGAGGTGATATTGAGCGGGTTCGTATAACGCCACAACTTATCAAAGTTGATGAAGATATTCATATCTGGTCGGACAATTATGATGAACAAATAAACGATATTTTTGCCATACAGACTATGATTGCCAATAACATCGCCGAGGCACTCAATATTCAGTTACAGGAATCCGAAAGGCAGATAATTGCCGCCAAGCCGACAAATAACATTGACGCCTATCATTATTATTTACGAGCAAAATTAGAATTTTCGGATTTTGCCACAGAACCTGCTGATGCAGTTAACTCAATTAAATTTCTAAATAAGGCGATAGAACTGGATTCAACATTGGTCGCCGCTCACGCCCTTATGGTTGAATTATATGGGATTACCGAGTATTTTAGCGGTTCATGGTATTTCGAGAGTTCCGATTCAGCCGGCCAAAAAGCCCGGTACCATGCAGATATTGTCTCAAAGTTAGCGAAGAATACGGTTGATGACTTTATTGCTCGTGGGAATTATAATTATTACGTATTGCAGGATTATCAGGCAGCGGAGAAGGCATTTACCAAGGGACTACAGCTGAAACCAAGCAATGTCGAATTGATGACAAATCTCGGTTATGTTCGTTTGCGTCAAGGAAAAACTGATGAGGGATTGTATAATTTGAAACAGGCCTGCTATCTTGATCCTTATTCGGCAAGAAGGATGTTCAATACTGCGTTATTTCTCTGGTTTGATAACCGATTTGTCGAAAGTGAAGAACTGCTTGACCGCGCTCTTTTATTTTCCCCCAATTTTCTACTCTTATATGATGTAAAAATATCGAACATTCTGGCGCTTCGCGCCGATTTTGATTCAGTTTGGACGATTATAGAGAATTGTCGCGGCACGATAATAAAAGATGATCAATTTTATGCTGGGATGACACAGACTTACTTATATAAAGAAAGAAGATTTGAGGAAGCGGCCAATATAGATGTGACGGCCTCATTAGAATGGTTTAGAAATATTGAAACGTATCACTTGAAGCAGGGGAATATTTTAAAGAATAATGGTGAATTGGTCAAGGCCCAAGTTCATTATGATTCATTATACATTCTTACAAAGGAAAAATTGGCAGAAATTGATGATGTCGCTGCTATTTATATTTTCAATGGTCTGGCTCTGGCAAACACCGGTAAAATTGAAGAGGCAATAGGAATCGGGGAAAAGGGATTTGCGCTTGTTTCAATCGAAAAAGATATTGTCAATTATAGTATTGTTGCCGGCTATATGGCAGAATTATACACTGTTGCAGGAAGATTCGATGACGCTATCACTATTCTTGAGCGTATGATGGAGATAGCATCATGGATGAATCTGTTTATCCTGAAGCAGGAAGCTGAATGGGACCCGCTCCGCGATCACCCTCGGTTTCAGGCGTTGATAGAAAAGTATGAGAAAAAAGAAAATTACTAATATAAATTTACTTTGGAGGTATTTATGGGATTGGTCAATTTAAACGAATTGCCGGCACTGGAGATTGCCCCGGGAATTGTCGGACGAATCGTAACCGCTGACACTTTCACGGTTGCGCACGTGAGTATCAAAAAAGGTGCACCGCTTCCGGAGCATGCGCATTATCATGAACAGGTAGTTAATGTTATTGAAGGTGAACTGGAACTGACAGTTGCCGGAACGCCACATGTATTGAAGTCTGGCAAGGTTATGGTGCTGGCGCCGAATGTTCCTCATTCGGGAAAGGCTCTGACCGATGTAAATGTTATCGATGTGTTTCATCCGGTTCGCGAAGATTTCCGCGGGGCCAGTTTTGGCGGGTATGATAAAAAAGAATAATCTTGCCAAAATCGGCTTTATTTATTAACATATAATCCGAATAGAATAAAAAGGTAATACCCCACCCGGAATCCGGGTGGGGCTTTTTGGCTTGCAGACAAGTCTGTTTTGGATAAAATTGAATAGGAAGCTATGAGCATAACAATAGATAAAAAAAGAAATATACTTGACAGTATCATTGGCCGCTTCGCCGAATCAATTCCTTATGAAAAACTTCGAAAGAAAATTGAAAATGACATAGAAACTGATTTAACAATTACCGGTCTGGCCGGTTCATCACCGGCAATACTTCTGGCCAATTTGACTGAGACACAAACAGAACCGATAATTGCCGTAATGTCCAATCCCGATGAAGCCGAGGATCTGTATGACGATCTGATATTTCTTCTTGGTGAGGAAAAAGTGGGGCATTTTTGTGCGATGCAGTCCCCGCCGTATGAGTTCCGGTCACCATCGGCCGAAACGGTCGGTAAGCGCTTATCAACATTATCCCGGCTACAAAGAAACGAAGTTAAGATTGTAGTAACCTCGGTGGCGGCGGTGATCGAACCGACTACCACCGTTGAAGATTTTGAAGCGGCCGGACTGTTTCTGAAAGTTGACGATGAACTGGAAATCACTGATCTGGCTGAAAAGATGATTTTGCTCGGCTTTCGCCGGGTTCCGATGGTTGAGGAGGTCGGCGATTTTGCGTTACGCGGCGGTCTGATAGACTTCTTCTCGCCCGGTTTTGACTATCCGATCCGGGTGGAGTTTTTTGGCGATGAGATAGATACTATCAGAAAGTTTGAAGTTCCCTCGCAACGAACAATCGGGCTTTTAAATGAGGTAATGATTCTCCCCCGCCGGGAGGTTTCTATCACGCAGGAGACAGTCGAAAAGCATATCGAGCAGATACCGGAATGGGACGGAAGTCTGATTCGGGCCCGATATCTAAATGACCCGGAACTGCCCGGTCTGGAATGGTTGGCCGTTCTGTTTGGTTTGGAGCGAGGCTGTTTGATCGATTTTATCCCCCCCGACTCACTGTTTTTTGTTTCCGGCGCCGGGAACATCGAGGGGATTATGTCGGATATAACCGCCGATGCGGCCCGTCACTACGAGCGGATGAGTGAACGGATGTCGAAACTTCCCGACGTCGTAAAATATTATGAAAACCGCAATCGCTTACTCAAGGCGATTTTGGAAAATCGAATCATCGATTTTGTACCATTCAAAGGCGGACGAAAAGATATCATAGATTTTGAGTGTCGCGAGCATCCCTCGATGGGCTCGCGACTCGATCTGTTGATAACAACCATTAGGAGTTTCCAGAGCAGCGGCATCAATTTCTTTATTGCCGCCGATAATCCGGGTCAGGCTTCGCGACTCAATGAATTGTTATTGGAAAAGGCTGATGTGTCGGTCGCCTTGCCGATTGAAGTTGCGCTATTAAAAGGCGGGTTTGTTTCAAGGGCAAACCGTCTGGCGGTGCTGACCGATCATCAGATTTTTGGACGATATTTCCGTCGCACCCGCAGAAAAAAATTCAAAGAGGGAGTGGCGATACAAAGCTATACCAATCTTTCGATGGGTGATTATGTGGTCCATACCAATTTTGGAATCGCGCGGTATCAGGGACTAAAAACGATTGAGGTCGGCGATCAAAAACGAGATTGTCTGTTTTTAATATATGCCAATGATGATAAACTGTATGTCCCGATTGAAGAGTTTAACCGGGTTTCAAAATACTCCGGGAAAGATGCCGCTCCCAAGCTCTCCCCACTCGGTGGAACGGCCTGGGAAAAGATCAAGGCCCGCACCAAAAAAGCTATTGTGGATATGGCCGAAGACCTTCTCAAAATCTATGCCGAGCGCAAAACTCGCCCGGGCATATCCTTCGGTCCCGATACGACCTGGATGCGCCAGTTGGAAGCCTCATTTCCATACGAAGAAACGCTCGATCAGCAAAAGGCTATTGATGCCCTCAAGGCAGATATGGAGAAACCGACTCCTACTGATAGATTAATATGCGGCGATGTCGGTTACGGCAAAACCGAAGTTGCCATACGGGCTGCCTTTAAAGCGGTTGAATCCAACAAACAGGTGGCGGTGCTGGTCCCGACAACAATTCTGGCGCAACAGCATTTGAATACTTTTACTCAAAGACTTGCAGAATTTCCGATAAAAACTGAGATGTTGTCGCGATTCCGAACCCGTAAAGAACAAAAAGCGATTATTGAAGAACTTACTGAAGGCAAAATTGATATTATTATCGGGACGCACCGTTTGTTGTCCAAAGATATCAAAATTCCGAATCTCGGCTTATTGGTCATTGATGAAGAACAGCGGTTTGGTGTTAAACATAAGGAGACTCTGCGTAAAATAAAAACTATTGTTGATACGGTGGCCATGACGGCGACACCTATACCCAGGACACTGCAGATGTCGATGATGGGCGTGCGCGATATGTCGCTTATAAATACCTCGCCCAAAGACAGACTGCCGATTATGACCGAAATTTGCGAGTTTCAACCGGAGGTTATTGCTGAGGCAATTCTCAAAGAGATTGATCGTGGCGGTCAGGTCTTTTTTGTTCATAATCGAGTGCAGACAATTGAGGCGATTCATCGCTATATCAAAAAACTCCTGCCGCAGGTAACGGTGGCGGTGGCGCATGGTCAGATGCATGAACGATCTCTTGAGGGAATCATGCTGGCCTTTTTGGCTGGTAAGTTTCAAATCCTGCTGTCAACCTCGATTATTGAGTCGGGACTTGATATACCGTCGGTAAATACAATCGTTATCAATCGGGCCGATAGGTTTGGTTTGGCGCAACTGTATCAGTTGCGCGGACGAGTCGGGCGTTCATCGGTGCGGGCGTATGCATATCTGTTGGCGCCGTCGTATAGAAGAATAACGCCCGAAGCTCGAAAACGTCTGCGGGCTATCGAGGCGCATGCCGATCTGGGCAGTGGGTTTGCGCTGGCGATGAAAGATCTTGAGATTCGCGGTGCCGGAAATATTCTTGGGGCACAGCAATCGGGATTTATCGAGGAGGTCGGATTTGATTTATACACCAAACTTCTCGAAGAAGCGGTTGCAGAATTAAAAGGTGAGGAGGTTATCAAACCACCCAATACTAAAATAGATACCGAAATTGAACTTATTATTCCAGATGAATATATGCGCGACCGTGAGCAGAAAGTTGAGTTGTATCAAAAGATTGCCGGTGCAAGAAAACTGTCTGAGATTGAATCTATTCGGGATAATATCGAGGATCGTTTTGGGAAACTTCCGGTACAGGTGGCCAATCTAATTGAGGCCGGGGCGGTCAGAATCTCGGCGGCGGCCCATGAGATCAACAAAATCATTCTAAAGTCAGGTCTGGTCAAGCTTATATTCAAAGAAGGTGTCCAGTTTCAGCGCAAGCAGATTGAAAGCTGGCGAAGAGTGGTAACATTCCCGATGGAGTTTTCACTTGGCAAAACTCCAACAATCAGAATCGATCTGGGTCAAGTCGGTATTAATGACAGACTTGGACACCTGCGAGCAATATTGAATAAGATTTGATATTTTAACATGCGTTCGACGCCTACCATTCTTATTCTTTCAACTGTCAGATCCGATTGGTACACAATCCCAGATTCCAGGATATGCGGGCTCATTGGGTAAGTGTGCGGTGTACTCGGTTATGCCGACAGGATCCTGCAATCCAAACGAGCGCCAATGATTTTTCTCGCTGCCCGGAGAGCCAAAGCATACAGCCACAGAATTCTTCGTAAGATCAAAGATTGTGGACCACAACGTCCCCAATCCAACACCATAATGATGTAAACAAACGCCTTGGGGGAATGGTTCGGAAAGCATATTCCGAATCACGTCCTTGCTGACTCTGGGAATAGCGGCCCCTATGCGTGATTTAATGGTTTGACTTCGAATCACTGACTCCCGCCGGCGGTTGGCGGAATAATCATGTAGTTCAGATGATGTATAGTGATTTGTTGCGTACAGAAACTGATCAGATGATCCTTTTTCAACTCGTTTCGTGATTCGATTTTCCCCTGCAACTTCGATCAATGCGGCTACCCCGTTGGTATCTGAGACAATGAAGTTTGTACACCAAGCTACCGGTATGCTATCCAAAGTATGCAATGCTTCATCAACATTTCTGCAGCTATCTAACAAAGCGCGTACCACTGCAAAATAGGGTAGTCCTTCGCAAGGCGGCCACATCATTGGCGCTCCCCATGAGGTTGTCACACAAAGGCCGTATTCGCTTATACCTGTACTTCTTCCAAAAATCATATCCGAAAAGCCTATATGTGCAGGTTTGCCATGTACACGTGATGTACATAGACGCAGGTCCAGATCGGCAGGGCCACAATCTGTATTTTGCGCCGCATAAACGTGATCGTCCTCCGAGATCAAAGGGAGTACCACTAACTGACTGCAATTGTTACCGCCTCCAGGATGGTTAGTGCCTGATGCGGACTCGCTGACTGGAATTGGAGAAAAGCCACTCTTCTTGCTCTTTCCACCCAAAAATGCGATTTTCTCTACGGGAATACCAAAGCCATCAGCCGCACCCTGGATTTCTTCTTTAAGTCCGGGACAGTATTTTTCTATATAATTCAAGGCTCTTTTAGCTTCACGCCGGGAATAATCGTCCAGAAATGGCAGAGGGGGCGTCAAATAACTGGCGCGCTTTTCGTCTCTACTTAATTCTTCACCCTGCTGCCAGCCAACCTCGTAAGGTGTACCTTCTAATACAACGTGAGTAAACGTAATCTCTCCGGGTATAGAATTCCCCATAGCAATCGTTCTCCTTTCAAGACAAAGAGCTTTATCAATAATCATGCAAATGGCAAGGTGCGGCCCATCATAATACCACATAACTCCTGTTTATATCAGTGTTGCCTGTTTAGTATTTACTTAATACCATTGTTATTGACAATCACATTTATGATTTAATCGTGAGTTTATTAAAATTTTTCTTCAGAATTAGCCAAAACGACAGAAAATAAGAAGAACCACCAAGCACGGTGTTTAACATAAGTAATTGCTATTATTATGGATTAGTGAATGGAGCTTTCTGCTGTTTGGACTATTGAACAGGCTTCCAGACTCCCTTGCAACCGGATAAACTCCCAACGGGGGTTTCGGAATTGTCCACCGCGGCGGAGTAAGCTCGTCGGGCAAAATAATCACATCAATAGCTTGACAAGCCATTTGAAATTAATATATTGCACAACTGATCGCGGGGTGGAGCAGTCTGGTAGCTCGTCGGGCTCATAACCCGAAGGTCAGGGGTTCAAATCCCCTCCCCGCTACCAAAAATGTTATCCTACAATCAGTTATATGAGTGACCAAAATCCGAAGACCTTGGAGCTGGGTGCCCGAAGGTCAAGTCAGTTTTTTTATTGTTATCTGTCAGTTGCTACAAGTAGTGAGAAACTCAGAAAATGAAAACGCCCTTTTCAGGGCGTTTCCAATTACTCTATTGATATTTAAAGCATCTGTTTATTCAGGTTGCCAAACCTTCCATACTTTGCCTACCAGATCGGGTCCGGGTTTTAGCGTCGGTTTACCCGGTTCCCATCCCGCTGGACAAGCCTCAGCACCCTTAGTTTTTCTGACATGTTGAAAAGCATGTACCTGTCGAATTGTCTCTTCGATTTTTCTGCCTACAGGAGGTGTCATTACCTCCATTGCCTGAACAACTCCGTCAGGATCAATTAAAAATCGTCCGCGAATATTGACCCCATTCCCCTCATCATAAACACCATAAACCTTGCCAAGATTACCTGCTCCATCAGACACCATAGGCCAGGGAATACCGTTTTTGGTCATTTTGGAGAGTTCTTCCTCTTCCCAAATTTTATGAACAAAGGTGCTGTCGGTTGAGACAGACAAAACTTCAACACCGAGTTTTTGAAGTTCATCAAATTTACCGGCGACCGCCGATAATTCGGTCGGTCAGACAAAAGTGAAATCGCCGGGGTAAAAGCAGACCAAAACCCACTTACCCATATAGTCAGATAATTTGACATTAATAAATTTTCCCTTGTGATAAGCAGGGGCTTCAAAATCGGGCGCCTTACCGCCGACTCTTACCATAACCATTGTCTTTTCTCCCATATTATTTTCATTTTTTGTTTTACCTTCCGGCTCGGCAATCTGGCCGACTACCTTTCCGGTTGGCTTGGCACATCCAACTGGTTCATCAGGCATATTTATCTCCTGTTATTTAAGGTTACACCATATTTATCCCAGAGCTTTTTTAACTCCTTTCGCATAGGCCGGATCGGTCTTTTCAAAATGTTTCAACTGGCGTTCAATGATTTCTTTGGGCACTCCTTCCATAGCACCGGCAATAGCCTTGTGAAGACGTTCTTTTTCATCGTCGGGCATCAGCCGGTATAAATTTCCGGCTTGAGTATAATCGTCGTTTCCCTCGCGATGATCATACCGGTCGGCGTCACCATCGATTTTGAGAGGCGGTTCCTTATACTTATGATCTTCTACCGGACCATTAAAACTGTTCGGCTCATAATTAACAGCGCCGCCTTCATTGCCGTCAAATCGCATTTTGCCATCGCGATAGTAAGTATTTGCTTCGCAGTGCGGTTTATTTACCGGTAGATTTTCATAATTTACGCCAAGTCTGTACCGATGGGCGTCAGCGTATGAAACAACTCGGAATTGGAGCATCTTGTCCGGACTATGACTAATGCCGGGAACCACGTTGGCCGGTGAAAAAGCCGACTGTTCGACCTCGGCGAAATAATTTTCAGGATTACGATTCAATTCCAATACGCCGACATCTATCAGCGGAAATTCTGAGTGAGGCCAGACCTTTGTCAAATCAAACGGGTTGTATGATGTTTTAAAAGCCTGTTCTTCGGTCATTATCTGAACCTTCATATTCCATTTCGGAAATTTATCTTTTGCAATCGATTCAAACAGATCCCGCTGATGACTTTCGCGGTCATGACCGATAAGCTCGGCCGATTCCGCCCCCGTTATACATTGAATCCCCTGAGCTGTTTTGAAATGAAATTTTACCCAAAATCTTTCATTCTTGGCATTTATAAAACTATAGGTATGGCTGCCGTAACCATTAACATGACGAAAACTGCGAGGAAGCCCCCTGTCTGAGAAAAGAATCGTTATCTGATGCATACTCTCCGGTGAAAGTGACCAGAAATCCCATTGAGCGGTGTTGCTTCTGAGATTAGTTTTGGGATCACGTTTTTGGGTATGGATAAAATCGGGAAACTTGTAAGGATCGCGAATAAAAAAGACAGGGGTGTTATTGCCCACCAAATCCCAGTTACCTTCTTCGGTGTAAAACTTTAAAGCAAAACCTCTGACATCACGTTCGGCGTCGGCGGCTCCCCGCTCACCAGCCACAGTCGAAAAACGCAAAAAACAATCGGTCTTCTTTCCTACCTCGAAGACTTTGGCTTTAGTATATTTTGTTATATCATTGGTGATAGTAAGAATACCATATGCTCCTGAACCTTTGGCATGGACGACACGCTCGGGTATGCGTTCCCGATTGAAATGGGCATGCTTTTCAAAAAGCTGCCAATCCTGAACCAGTAGCGGACCTCGCGGACCCGCCGTTTGCGAGTTTTGATTATCTCCAACCGGTATACCGGCCGAGGTGGTCAATTTTCGTTTTTTTTTGGCCATTATAAACTCCTTTTTTATTAAATTTTTATATTATATCTTTTTCTTGGGCTTAAGCTTACAATCCCGGCATAAGCCGTGAATCTCAACATGTTTTAAATCTATATTTGCCCATTCGCCGGCTGAATCCGGCAGTTTCATTCGATCAAAATCCGGCCAACTAAAATCTTCTATTCTTTTACACAGTGTGCAAATCAAATGATGATGAATCTTTAAATTTATATCAAATCTGGAAGAATTGTCAAGTATTTGAAGTCGTTTTATTAATCCATTTTTTTCAAAAGTCGCAATCGTGCGATACACCGTATCAAGCGAGATTGTCTTCAATCGTTTTCGAACCCGGGTAAATACATTTTCGGCAGTTGGATGATCCGGATATTTCGCCAATTCATAGAATATTTCTGATCTTTGATGAGTTATTCGTAAACCTTTCGACTTACAAGCCCGTACAAAGTCTTCCATCAATTTAGAAATTGTCATCTTATCTTGTGTTAACATTTAAATTCCAGTTGGAGTGATATTCTTATTTAGGATATTATACGCAACAAAACAATAATAAGCAGGTATTTTTATATTTTATTCTGGGGACATTAGACGACAAGTCAACCTTATATTGGATTGTTTAGACCATTATTAAATACCAACCTTTCTAACATTTATCTAACAGAATTAGCCAAAACAATAAATAATAAAAGAAAACGCCAGAGCCTGTGTTTCCCATAGGTAATTGCCATTATTATATTGTTCGATGGCTTTTATGATACAGAATTGCCATTCCGTTCACAGTGATTTCAACTTATCAACGCTGAGCATTTAACAGAAAACGGACGGTCCAATTAAGAACCGCCCGCAGAAATTGTTGGTCGAAACCGCGAATGCCACAACTTCACCAACCGCAATTAGTTCTTCTTTTTGAAATCCTCCATGAACTGGGCCAGCTTTTCGGTCCCTTCCAGCGGCATTGCGTTGTACACCGAGACTCGCACGCCGCCCACAGACCGGTGGCCTTTTAGTCCTACAAAACCAGCCGTCTTGGCATCGGCTATGAACTTCTTTTCAAGTTCCTCCGATGGAAGCCGCAGCGTGATGTTCATCCATGACCGACTCGCCTTTTCCACCGCGCCCTTGAAGAAGTCCGGGTTATTGTCTATGATGCCATAGATCATATCTTTTTTCTTCTCGTTGGTCTTTTCAATGCCTTGTAAACCACCCTGCCCCTTTATCCACTCCAGCATCAGTTTGACAACGTAAACGGAAAACGACGGTGGCGTATTATATAACGATTTCTTGGCAGCCTGGGTCTTATAGTTGAGCAAGGTCGGCAGGTCGTCGATGGATTTCTGCAATAAATCGTCGTGTATAACTACCAGTGTAGTCCCTGATGCTCCCAGGTTCTTTTGCGACCCGGCATAAAACATCGCGAACTTGGAGTAGTCCAGACGACGCGACGCGATGTCGGATGACATATCGGCAATTAACGGAACGCCGTTTGTCTCGGGCAGGTAATGGTACTGGGTCCCCTTGATGGTATTATTGGTAGTTATATGCAGGAAGGCTGCCTCAGCTGGAATATCCAATTCATCCTGGGTGGGGATATGTTTGTAATCGACCGCTTTACCGTTGAAAGCGACATGCGCTTTGGCAACAATGTTAGCTTCCTTGATTGCCTTGGTTGACCAGGTGCCCGTATCGGCGTAGGCTCCAGTCTTGCCACCTGCCAGGAAGTTCATGGGAATCTGGAAAAACTGCTGCGATGCGCCACCAGTCAGGAAAACGACATGATACTTGTCGTCCAGACCAAAAATTTCCCTCACAAGTGAGATTGCCGCTTCGTTGATTTCGTCGAACTCCGGAGAGCGATGCGAACTCTCGATAATCGACATACCCGTACCACGATAGTCCAGTAATTCATTCTGAATAATCTTGAGAACCTCCAGCGGCAATGTGGAAGGTCCGGGATTGAAATTAAACACTCTGTCTGCCATTATTATGCCTCATTCCTGGAGTCTTTAGCTCCTCGTTTACTTCTATTTTTTTGCCGCAAATTCGCTGACCAGACGCTCAATGATAATACCGATACGTTTCATATTCTCTTTGCTCGAAGCGCCAATATGGGGCGTCAAGATCGTATTGGGCGCATCAATCAACGGCGAGTTTTCCGGCGGATCGCTATACCAGACATCTGTGGCGAATCCGGCGAGCTTGCCACTCTTAAGAGCCTCGACGATGTCTTCTTCAACCACACATTTTCCGCGCCCGGTGTTAATCAGATACGCGCCGTCCTTGAACTTGGCCAACATGTCTTTATTGATGATACCTTTTGTTTGTGGTAACAACGGCATATGCAAGGATACAAAATCCGACTGGGCGACCGTTTCTTCCATCGTGGGAATAATTTCGGCCCAATCGGTAAAATAAACATCCGGGTGCCAGCCAATAGTCCGCATACCGAACAGCTTGGCCCGTTTGGCCAGAGCCAATCCTATCCGACCCAGACCAAGGATTCCAAGTGTCTTGCCGGCCAGTTCGGTTCGTTTGAGTTCTTTCTTAATCCACTTCCCCTCTCGCATTGAGGCATCAGCCTTGGTGATATGGTTCGGCAATGCTATCATCAATGCAAAAACCATCTCGGCCACAGCCGCTGAAGAAGCTTCCGGTGTATTGTGAACGACAACACCCTTCTCCTTGGCGTACACCAGATCAACATTGTCCAGTCCCACTCCACCCCGAATGACCATCTTGAGATTGGAAGCGGCATCAATGTATTCTTTGGTCACTTTGGTTTTGCTGCGAATGAGAACAACGTCAGCCTCGGCCACGCGCCCCTTGTCGTCGGTAACCTCACCGTACCGGGAAAGAATCCCGGGCAGTGAGTCATCAAAAGCATCAGAAATTAAAATCAGCATGTTATGTATCCTCACAGTTTATTCGTCAAGCATATTTACTACCATGCCACTACGCAACTTCGGTTCAAACCAGGTCGATTTGGGCGGCATTACTTCATCGGCATCGGCTACCGCCAGAAGTTGAGCTACCGTGACTGGATATAGCGAAAAAGCGAGATCAAAATCCCCCGATTTGACAAGCTTTTCAAGTTCCTTTATTCCTCGGATACCTCCGATAAAATCAATATTTTTGTCGGTGCGAATATCCTCAATACCAAGTATCGGCTTTAACAGGTTGGCCGTCAACACCGCAGAGTCGATTGAGTTGGCCGGATGGTTAGCGTCAAAGGTACCCGGCTTTGCGATTAGACGATACCAATTACCCCGGCAGAGAAAGCCAAAACAATACGGCTCCTTTGGCTCCAACGGCTCCGATAGAGAATCGACATTAAAGGCATCCTTAAGGCGTACCATTAACTCGTCGACCGTCATACCATTGAGACCCTTGATGACCCGGTTATAAGGCAGGATTCGAAGTTCACTGTCGGGAAAAATCACATTAAGAAAAAAGTTATAATGCTCGTCACCGGTATGGTTCGGATTTTGTTCTTTCATGCGGTGGGCAACTTCAGAAGCTGCCGCCGAGCGATGATGACCGTCGGCAATATAGATAGCATCCAATTTCCCGAACGCTGCAACCAACCTGTTTACTGCTCCGGCATCATCAACCACCCACATTTCATGGCGGACCTCATCTTCGCTGGTGAAGTCGTATTCGGCAGGTGCTGCGGCGATACCAGCAAAGATCGTCTCAATGTCATGATTATCACGGAAGATGGAAAAAACAGGTCCCACCTGGGCGGCAACTTTCTGGATATGATCCGCCCGATCGCTGACTTTGACGGGGCGGGTATGCTCATGTTTTTTTATTTTACCCTGGTCATATTCGGCGCAGGAAGTCAGAGCCACCAATCCAGTTTGACTTTGTCCCTTCCATGTAAGACGATAAAGATAGAAACACGGCTTATTGTCGCGTAGCATGATCCCTTCATCCACAAGACGTTGGAGATTGACTTTGCCGCGCTTATACACTTCATCGCTATATATTGATATACCCGGCTCGAAGTCAACTTCCGGCTTGTTAACACGCAGAAAAGAGTTGAAATTGTCTTTGACCAAAGCCCGCGCCTCATCACTGCTGAGCACATCATAGGGAGGTGAGGCAACAACAGCGGCCACTTCGGGACGAGGTCTCAGACCCTTAAAGGGATGGATAACAGACATAGATACTCCTTTCCGCTGGCGTTGTGACCCATTTCACAACGGCCAGTAAATATATATAAGGGTGAGAAAAAATCAAGACCGATTGGTGGCAAAGAGAAGTTATTTTTCCAGCGGCTAATTCTTTCCTGGAAGGATCGTGGGGTGAAGCCTGCCTTTTCCAATATTAATTTGGCCGGCATATTTCCCAATCCTGTAAGTGTATAAATCAAGATGGCGGCCACAGAACCCTGCCTTTAATCCGCCATTATGACTATCTTAAAAGACGGAATATCGGCATCCACCACAACGAGTTGCCCCTCCCCGCTGTCAAATTTAAACCACTGAAATTTAACGACTTCGAAAGTATTTTTATAAGCAGTATTTTTCTCGAATTCCGGAATTTCTAAAAATATTCCAACAAAAAAATAATTTTTGCTTTATTTCTGACTATATTATTGGTCTTATGGCTAAACCGTGGTTACACACTGAAAAAGTTTGTCGTTACTACAAACGCAAAACGAGTGTGGTTCGTGCCGTAGACTCAGTCAGCCTATCAATAGTACAAAACGATTTTATCTCGCTGGTTGGGTCATCAGGCTCCGGCAAATCGACTATATTAAATCTGCTCGCCGGGTTGGATCGACCAACTTCAGGAGATATCTTTTTGGAGGGAAAGGCATTCAGTAGTATGACTCGGCAGGAACTTTCTTTTTATCGAGCGAACAAAGTCGGGATGGTTTTTCAGGCTTTTAACCTTGTCCCCCATTTAAGCGCTCAGATGAATGTAGAACTCGCTCTTTTTTTTAATGGTACGCCCAAGGGGAAAAGGCAATCGTTGTCCACAAAGATACTTTCTCGCCTCGGTATTGCCGACAGATTTGATCACCGTCCTGCCGATCTTTCTGGAGGCGAACAACAACGGGTTGCTATCGCACGTGCTCTCGTAAAAGGTCCGGATATTCTATTTGCAGATGAACCAACCGGAAACCTTGATGAAAAGAATACCAACGATATTATGGCCTTACTCTCAGACCTGAATAAACAAGGACTTACTATCATAATGGTAACGCACGATCTCACTCTTGCGAGAAACGTTTCCAAAAAAATTATGCATATGCATTATGGACAAATTGTCGACCCGGAGATGAAACAGAATGACCTTTCGTGATCTTCTCACAACTGCCTCCGGAAACCTCTGGCGGATGAAACTTCGGTCGATTCTTACCTTTTCCGGAATTGTCATCGCTATCGCCGCATTTGTCGCCATGTTATCTTTTGGGGCAGGAATGCAGATAAACATTGCCGAGCAGTTTGACAAACTTGGTTTGCTGTCACTTATTCAGGTTTATCCAAAAGATGTCGATGAGACTGATTCAACTCCAGCTAAACAGATCGATAATGCAGCCCTTGAGCATTTTGAAAATATCCCCGGAGTTGCACTCGTTTATCCTTTTGAAGCTCTCGAATTGGCAATATCATCGGGCGATTCTGTAAAGACTATTTCAGCACAGGCTTTATCAATAAGTGCAGTTCGGACAAAACTTTTTTCAAATCTTTCCGCAGGCACATTGTTCGGTTCAGATTCTTCAAAAGAACTGTTGATCTCTGAAAACATGCTGAAGGCTCTCGGGATAAAATCTGCCGACAGCATATTAGACAAACCGGTAATCGTAAGTATCGAAGTGGCCAAAATTGACTCCGGCGTTATGACTATGTTTCGGCCTGTTTCAGAAATAATAAAAAAGAGAATTAAGGAATTCCGATCCGACTCAATTCGAATCAGCGACTTTACCGGCAAAGTTGTCCGTGAAGAACTGAGCAGTGCGCTTAATCGATTCATGGATGGTTTCATGAACAAACGCGAAACCAAAGCAGAGACATTGACCGTTTGCGGTGTTTTGGAATCCAGCCGAGGAGGTCATCTTCGTTTAAAAGATATGATCCTTCCTGTGGCCACTGCTCGCAGGCTCAGCTCAGGTGGGTTTTCCGGAAATCCGGCGGAGATACTGGCAGCCATTCAGTCAGGTAAACTGTTTGAAGAAAATCGCGATGGTCTTCCAAGCAACTATTCGCAGGTGACCGTTATGATGGAATCTGATGCATTATACCAGCCAATCCGGGACTCAATCAAAGCGGCAGGCTTCAGAACATTTAGTTTTGCTGAGGAGTTTGAAGAAATCAGACGATTCTTCAGATATTTCAATCTTGCCCTGGGATTGGTAGGGTTAATCGCACTGATGACCGCCTCGCTTGGTATCATCAACACCATGGTTATGTCGATTACGGAACGACGCCGTGAGATCGGTATCTGGATGTCGCTCGGAGCAAATATGAGTGATATCAGACGTTTATTTCTGGTAGAATCGGGACTGATTGGATTGATAGGAGCATTGGGGGGAGTGATCTTTGGATGGTTAATTTCCCGTATTGGTTCTTTCATTGCAAAGACTTTTATGGAGCGAGAGGGTGTGCCACCAATGGAAATGTTTTATATCCCATTATGGCTTGTGCTGACGGCCCTGGTATTTGGAGTTCTTGTTAGTCTAATCGCGGGCTATTATCCTGCCAATCGGGCGGCCAGGATCGACCCGGTTGTATCGCTTAGAAATGAGTAAGGAGTGAGTAATAAAAGCACGAGGAGTTCAATAATAAATAATAAGAAAAACACCAGACACTCAATCTCCTGCAAATCTTTGCCATTATTTCAGGCCGGTGTCTGGCGTTTTCTGCTGTTTGGACTATTGAACAGGCTCATAACCTCCCGTGTAAAGGGATAAACTCCAGTCACACTCGGTGTGTCGTTGCGGTTCAGATCCTCTCCCCGCTACCAAATTAACCGCCTGAAACTTAATGGCTTTTGGATTTTCTTTTTTAGATTCTGACTTCACTTTGGAGTAATCTTTGCTTTACCTGAAGAATTATATAAATTAAGAAATAAATGAACTATTTTTTTAATTGTCTGTTATAAATAGAGTAATGCAGGACGAAAATAAGTAAGGTGTTGATAGTTAAAAACATATTAAGAAACCTGGCTGTTATTTTTGTTATTATTGGATTTTTTTCCGGGTCATTCTCATCAGGTGCGCAATCATCATGTTGTTGCGGGACAATCGATAATTGCTGTTGTTGTATCACAGATGAGGTGGAACCGGTTAATACCCAGCCGACCATTATTAATGACATATGCGGCTGTGAAATAACCGAAAGTGAGCCTCCTGAATATTCGTCTTTGGAAGCTCAATCTTATACAAAATCTCCAAATAATACTGAAAAAGCAGAATCTTTACCTCTTTGCAGGGAATCTTTGGTTAGTTTTAACTCGATACTCCCCCTGAAAACAGAATCAGCCCGAAATTCGGGTCCTCCGATTTTTATATTGAACTCTTCATTATTAATTTAAAAAATCCTCTTATTGTTATTTAAAACTAGGGGCGGATTACGCCCGGTAAATAATTATTTGAAAGGTTTAATGTTATGGTTATAAGAGGATTTTATACATTTTTACTATTTTTGCCAATATTTCTGGTATTTCAGCCTGATTCTAAGGGGCAGGAGAGCTCCAGCAATAAGATTGTTGATTCTTTGGTGCAGATTGCTCTGGAAAACAATCCGGAAATATTATCGAACAAATATTCACAGCAGTCGGCGGAGTTTAAGGCCAAATCGGCCGGTACAATTCCGGATCCCAAGTTTACAATTGCGGCTTTGAATATGTCCAGGTCTTCTTTGAGTCTGGATGAAACGCCGATGTCCGGGATTGCTCTGGGATTATCTCAGACTGTACCCTGGCCGGGCAGGCTGAAAGCAAAAAAAGCTATGGCACGACTGCAGTCTGACAGCCAAAAGCAGAATATACAGCAAAAAGAAAACAGTATCGTCCAAATGGTAAAGCATTTTTACTATGATTACTCTTACTGGACCAAGGCCGGACAGATACTGGACAGCAATATAGAATTGGTCGAATTTCTCATCAATGCTGCTGAGACAAAATATGCTAATGGAATCGGGACGGCACAGGATGCTCTTCGCGCACACACGACCAAAGCCAGATTGGAGAATAAAAAACTATTTATGGCTCAGATGAGCCGGACTGCTCTATTAAATCTTGGCCAACTTATCGATGACACCTCGATTGTTCACGCAAATCTTTCGGCAAATCTGCCGGAGAAACTGAATTACGAGCTTTTAAATTTAGAATTGAATAACCCGCATCTGAAAAAAGCGGAGATTCAAACTTCAATCAGCAAAAAAAGGCTGGCATTGGCCAAATCAGGGTACTATCCCAATTTTACTTTTGGATTTGATTATCGAATCCGAAGAGATATACCGATGGATGCTGTTCGGGGTGAAGATTTTGTAACCGTTAAAGCCGGCCTGCAACTGCCGCTGTGGTTTTTTGCCAAACAAAACAACGAAACCAAAGCGGCCCGTCATACTATAAAAGCTTCTGAAGAAAATTATCATTCAATACAAAATCAGATAAAGAAGCAAATCGCGGTTGTAAGAATTGCTTTAAAGACAATAACTGAAAGTTTTGAGCAATACAATAACTCTATCAGCCCACAGGCCAGGGCCGCTTATGAGGCGGCCAGAGTCGCCTATGAAGTGGGTGAGGTTGATTTCAATGCCTTATTGGCGGCTCAACTTGACCTTTTCGAAATTGAATTGGAACGAATCGAGCTTTTGAAAAATTACTGGCAGAAGAAAGCTGAATTTTCCGAGTTATGCGGGGAAAAATAAAAGGTGATATTATGAAAACAATAATAATTGCAATATTTATGGCTATGGCCGGTTTCGGACTGGCTTATTTAATCTATGCTTCGGACGATAATGCACCGGCCGGGGAATCCTCATCAATCGTCCAGCAGTATACATGTGGTATGCACCCTGAAATTATTTCGGATGAACCGGGTTACTGCCCGCTGTGCGGCATGAAACTCACACCCAAAAAAGATGGTTTATCTTCGACAGCCGGCGGTATTTTAATTGATCCGACAACATCGCAAAATATGGGGATTGTAACATCGGCGGCATCATATCAAAATCTTGTCAGGAAGATCAAATCGTTTGGCGAAGTTGCTTATAGTGAACCGAATATTCATAAGGTGAATCTTAAAGTAGAAGGTTGGGTGGAAAAGCTGTACGCCGATGAAACCGGCTTGGAGATTTCAAAAAATCAGCCTCTTTTTGAAATTTATTCACCCAAACTGGTAGCGGCTCAGGAGGAATATTTAAATGCCCTCAGGCAGGCCGAAAACAATTCCTCCAATAGCGCCAAAAATATTCTCGCGGCGGCTCGCAAACGGCTTTCCAACTGGGATATTTCAGACAATCAAATAGACGCTCTGTCCGACGAATCTGATATTAAGCGAACAATGATTTTCTATTCTCCGACCGGAGGAATAATTATTGCCAAAAATATTACCAACGGCGAGTTTCTCAAACCTGGTAAAGAGCTGTATCAGATTGCCGATCTGTCAACTGTCTGGGTCAGGGCGTATGTCTATGAACAGGATGTACCCTATATCTCACTCGGTCAAACAGCCGATATTAGTTTTCCCAGTGTTCCGGGACGAATTTTCAGATCTAAAATAAATTATATTTCACCTTTCCTGAATTCCAAACGACAGGTAGAGATACGTTTCGAAATAGACAACTCAAATATTAAACTTCGCCCTGAAATGTATGCCGAAGTGTCAATTGATTCACAGCTTAAAGGGGAACGTTTGGTTATTCCGTATTCGGCCGTGATTCATTCCGGCGCCAAAGAGATTGTATATGTTAAAGGAGACGAAAATTCATATCTGCCCCGGATAATTTCGACCGGAGCCGTTGGTGATGATGATTTAATTGAGGTTGTCTCAGGATTAAACGACGGTGAACTGGTGGTTACCTCCGGTCAGTTTATGCTCGACAGCGAATCACGACTTAATGAAGCTTTGGCCGATGGTGTACAGGTCGGACATAATCATTCAGCGGAACATGAATCAGCTTCAGACGAATTTGATCCTGACGAATTAGTTGCCACCGGTGGACACGATATCTATACCTGCCCGATGCCGGCGCATTATAGCCAATTGCAGTATGGCAAAGGAAATTGCTCCGAATGCGGGATGAGACTGGTTCCGCTGGGTCAGACCGATAATAAAAAGGTTTATGTTTGTCCGATGTCCGAATGCGAAACGGTGCAGGATTACAAAGGCACCTGTCCGGTATGCGGGATGAATCTGGTCAGATATCAAGCGGAAGATCAGGAGTAAACCGATGCTGAATAAAATAATCGAATATTCGGTTGAGCATCGCTGGCTGGTTTTATCCATAACGGTCATTCTTCTTTTGGCCGGTATTTATGCCTCGGAAAACATAGCCGTTGACGCCATACCGGACTTGTCTGATGTTCAGATTATCATCCAGACAGAATATTCCGGGCAACCACCACAGGTGATCGAGGATCAGGTTACCTATCCGCTATCAACCGCGATGCTAGCTGTACCCAAATCAAAAAATGTTCGCGGCTTTTCATATTTCGGTTTGTCATTTGTCTATATAATCTTTGAAGACGGCACCGATATTTACTGGGCGCGAAGCCGGGTTCTGGAATACTTATCCCAGATGAGCGGCCGTTTGCCGGAAGGAGTAACGCCTCAGCTTGGCCCCGACGCTACTGGTGTCGGCTGGGTATATCAGTATGCCCTCGTTGATACAACCAACCGGTATAATCTGGCCGAACTTCGTTCGCTCCAGGATTGGTTTTTGAAATACGAATTGTCATCGGTCGAAGGAGTCGCCGAAGTTGCCTCGGTTGGCGGGTACGTTAAACAGTATCAAATTGAAGTCGATCCCCGCAAACTGGAATATTATAATATTCCACTGGGACATATAATAAAAGCGGTCAAAAAATCAACCGGAGCTGTTGGCGGAAAACTCCTGGAATTGGGTGAAACCGAATTTATGATTCGCAATTTGGCCTATTTCGGAGATCTGGAAGATATTCGCAGTATTCCGGTTCATACGCCAAAAGGAAAGCCGCCGGTTTTATTATCCTCGGTGGCCAATGTCCAATATGGCCCGGAAATCAGACGCGGTCTTGCCGAACTTGATGGAGACGGCGAAACGGTCGGCGGGATTATTGTTATTCGGTGGGGCGATAATGCCCGCAAAGTTATCGACCGAGTCAAACAAAAAATAGAAGAATTGAAACCGGGATTGCCTGAAGGTGTCGAAATTGTACCGGTGTATGACCGTTCGGGATTGATAAGCCGCGCCACGGAAAATCTAAAAAATACCCTCGTCAAAGAGATACTGGTTGTAATACTGATAACCCTGCTATTTTTGCTGCATGTTCGATCGACGATGGTAGCGGTTGTAACTTTGCCGATGGGGGTTCTGCTTTCGGTGTTGGCTATGCATTTTCTCGGGATAAATGCCAATATTATGTCGTTGGGAGGAATTGCCATTGCCATTGGAGTGATGGTCGATGCCTCGGTAGTAATGGTGGAAAACACGCATAAACATTTGGAAAGGGATGCCGGCAAAAAGAAACATTCCCGAATTGTAATTGACGCGGCCAAAGAAGTTGGGCCGGCACTCTTTTTCTCACTTATAATAATTACCGTATCATTCCTGCCGGTTTTGGTTCTGGAAGGACAATCCGGGCGGCTTTTTAAGCCTCTGGCTTACACAAAAACATTTGCCATGACCGCCTCGGCCCTGCTGTCGATAACGTTGATTCCGGCCCTGACAGCCTTGCTGATAAAAGGGAAGATCCGCTCCGAGAGCAAAAATCCAATATCAAAAATCAGCATCAAGCTGTATCGTCCAGTTATCAACTTCGCACTAAAGTACAAAACTCTGGTGATTGTACTTACTATTATACTTATCGGTGCTACATTTTTTCCATTATCAAAAATAGGCAGTGAATTTATGCCGCCATTGTATGAAGGTGACCTGTTATATATGCCGACCACTCTTCCCGGGATTTCTGTGGCCAAAGCCAAAGAGTTACTTCAGCAGACGGATAAAATTATCGCATCGTTCCCCGAAGTTGAACGAGTATTCGGTAAAGTCGGACGGGCGGAAACGGCCACGGATCCAGCACCTTTGACAATGCTGGAAACGACAATCATGCTGAAACCGCCGGATAAGTGGCGCCCCGGTCTAACCCCGGAAATGCTAATAGATTCGCTGGACAGGGCGATACAGTTTCCCGGCTTGACCAACGCCTGGACAATGCCGATTAAAACGCGAATTGATATGCTGGCCACCGGAATAAAAACGCCGGTCGGTATCAAGGTTATGGGACCGAATCTGGATAGTCTTAATGCCATTGCCCAGCGTATCGAAACAGCTGTCAAACCATTGCCCGGAACAAGGTCGGCTTATGCCGAAAGAGTAACCGGCGGGAACTATCTTGATATTGAAATCGATCGTTTTCGTGCCTCGGCTTACGGTCTTAAAACCGGCGATGTGCAGGATATAATCAAGACCGCCATCGGCGGGATGAATATCGCCGAAAATATTGAGGGTCTGGAACGTTATCCAATAAATGTCCGCTACCCCCGCGAATTGAGAGATAATCCCGAAGAACTCAAACGGGTTCTTATTCCGACACCTGACGGCGGCTCGGTACCTTTGGGACAAATTGCCGATATCAGATTCTCCAAAGGGGCGGCGATGATTAAGTCGGAAAACGCCCGACCGACTGCCTGGATTTTTGTCGATATCAGGGGTATTGATGTCGGCAGTTATGTAGAATCAGCCCGTCAGGCTGTGGAATCATCGGTTAATATTCCCACCGGATATTCATTGGTCTGGTCCGGACAGTTTGAAAATATGAAAGCGGTGGCGGAAAAACTTCAAATTATTATTCCATTAACTCTGTTTGTTATATTCCTTCTGCTTTATTTTCATTTTAGGAACATCACCAGTACACTTATTGTAATTTTATCATTGCCTTTTGCGCTGGTTGGCGGCGTCTGGCTGTTTTATATATTTGGGTATAACACCTCGGTAGCGGTATATATCGGTTTTATTGCATTGGCCGGTTTGGCGGCGGAAACCGGGGTGGTGATGCTGGTTTATCTGGAAGAGGCTTTTAACCGTTTCAAAACTCAAAATCGCCTTAACTCACGAAACGACTTGAAAAATGCAGTCATCGACGGAGCCGTTGAGCGTGTACGACCGAAACTGATGACCGTAATGACCACAATTATTGCTCTTTTGCCGATAATGCTGGGGCATGGCACCGGTTCGGAAGTGATGCAGAGAATTGCGGCGCCGATGATTGGCGGATTGATTTCATCAACTATTTTGACGCTTATTATAGTGCCGGTGCTGTTTTATTTAGTCAAGCTAAAATCGATTCACAATGGGGAGCTTTAGTCAGATTATTGAACGACTCCGAAACAGATATTTTATTGGCAAAACAGCTTTTTAAGTGATTTAATTTTATTTTGTGCTGATTTCCTTTTTCTTTACAATCACAAAAGCAACTAAGGCAACAAGGAAAAATATCAAAAGCGCCCAGGCCATCCCGCCCAGAGTCTGAATAATCGTTCGATATATTTCCAATCCCCAGAATTCGGCCGTCAAGGCAGGTATGGCAATACCTTCGGTTTCAGGTAAAATAAATCTCTCTAATTTCCAGATGCTTACACCCGATGATACGCCGACAACGAACAAGGCAAATATTAGAAATTTTTTCCATGCTATCGCGATATCCTCGCCTATAAGTCTCATAAAAATCTTATCAACCGAATTTCGGAAAAAGAAAATAACTAATCCTGAAACAAACACAGCAATAGCTAATGTCACAACCAGTAATAATAAAAATTCCATCGAATCTCCTTTTTTTACAGAATGTTATCCAACAATATAGAGATATTTTTTTAATGATAAAATTAAAATTATTTCCCAAATAAATTATTGATGAATTTGTGAAATATTTCACTTGACTTTTAACTATTATTATTTTACTATACTTTTAAACTGCTTGTCTTTGAATAAGTTGAGTTTAGACAGATGAAAGAATCGACACGAGCCAGATACGGATTACGATTAATGGTCGAATTGGCCAGAGAGTTGAAAAAGGAAGATATTGTTCAACTAAAAAAAATCGCCAAAATTACTCATTTATCGGAGAATTACCTAGCGCAGTTGGCGATACCATTAAAGGGTGCCGGTTTAATAATCGGCGTATCGGGGAAAAAAGGGGGTTATTTACTTGGGCGCTTACCGGAAGGAATCAAAATTAGAGAAATAATTAATGCTTTAACCGGGCCGATCGGTTTAACCGATTGTGTTAATAACCCTGAGATTTGTCTGAATTACAGTTTTTGCGAGGCAAGAATGATCTGGACAATTTTAAGCGGCAGAATTCAGGAAATCCTGGATAAATTTACGCTGGCCGATCTGATAAATAAGGACAGCATAGAAGCTATCAGAAAAGAATACTCTCGAATGCCGCTTTTGAATCCTGATCTTGTTTTGGCTGAATCCGATGCTGAAACAACTGATATCTGCCCTACTACTAAAAAACAGGGTAAAACCAAACGAAAGAAAACAACATAATTAAATGAATAAAGGATCCGGAAAATGATACTAAACATCGCAACTTATCTGTCAATTCTGATTTTTTTGATTACGGTATTATACCGTTTTTTAAAAATCGCCAATACACCGGCACATTTGAGATGGGAGTTATATCCGGTGCCGCATGAAGGATTTAAAAAGGCAAAGTACGGCGGTTCATATTATGAAGAATTAGACTGGTGGACAAAACCGAGACATGTTTCAAAAACAAGCGAATTAATTGCAATGATTCCTGAAATCGTTCTTCTTAAGGGCGTTTGGGAATCAAATAAAGGTCTATGGTTCTGGTCATGGGCTTTTCATTTTGGTCTGTATCTGGCCGTATTTACGGCCGTTTTAGTGGTAGTATCGACGATTGCAGGACCGGCCGGCACCTTCGGTGCAATATTAACAAAAATTGCGGGAGCATCGGCTATAATCGGATATGTTCTGGGCGCTGTCGGTTGTATCGGCATGTTATTTAAACGCCTTTTCGATGAGAAATTCAGGCCATTCACGACGACCGGATCAATTTTTAATCTGGTTTTTATCCTGGCAATTTTTGTGACGGGACTTAAGGTTATATCTGAGACTGACCTGTTTACTACCGATCAAGGCGGCTTAATCGTTCAGCTGCAGATTTTCTTTTCCGGATTAGCAAGCTTTGACATTAATGTATCATTAAAAGCAACGGTTGTTTGGCATATCGGAGTCACCTTGCTGTTTATGGTTTATATGCCATTTACCCACATGGCTCATTTTGTTTTGAAGTGGTTTACTTATCACAGCATCAGGTGGAACGACCAGCCAAATATTAAGGGTTCGAAACTGGAAAAGGAAATTAATGAAAGCCTTAATTTCAAACCGACCTGGGCCGCTGATCATATCAAAGGGGACGGTAAAAAAACCTGGGTAGATGTTGCAACTGAGGAGGTGTTTAAAGATGACAAAAAATAAACTCAAAATAAAAGATTTTGGCAAAGACACCGAACAGCTGGCTCATGTCGATCCGCAGGATTTGATTCCGCTTCCGCCTCCTTATGATAAAATTGAAGATGAACCGAAATGGAAAGAGATTAAGCCGGAGACCAGAGATGAAATCGAGTGTACTCTTGATGATACTGTGGCGGTAGGCGTTCCCAAACCAAAAACACCAGAAGAAGAAGAAGAACTTGTCAAAAAATTTCTCTCCGGACTCAAAAAGTTATTCGAAAAGGAAAATAACTGGACCTTCCTTCAGCAGCTCACACTTTCGCTGGAACATTGCGCTAAATGTCAAACCTGTGTTGACGCCTGCCCTGTTTACGAAGCCTCAGGGAAAAATGATTTGTATCGTCCGACCTACCGTTCCGAGATCTGGCGCCGCATTGTCAAAAAATATGTCCAGAAAAAACCTTTTGCTTCTTTTACCGATGGTGATATTGATCTGAATTGGAAAACGGTCGCTCGTTTAATCGAGTTATCATATCGCTGTACTATTTGCCGTCGATGCGCACAAACCTGCCCAATTGGTGTTGACAACGGTTTGATTACTCATGAACTTCGAAAAGTGTTCTCTCAGGAAATGGGTATCGCTGCCAAGGAGTTACACGAAAAAGGTTCGGTTCTTCAATTAAAAGTCGGCTCGTCAACCGGAATGAACTCCGAGGTGGTCAAGGATAATATTGATTTTATTGATGAAGATATGTCTGAAATTACCGGTTTGGAGGTCAAAACACCCTGGGATAAAGAGGGTGCTGATGTTCTTCTGATTCATAATGCCGGTGAAATTATCGCCTGGCCCGAAAATCCCGGTGCTTTTGCCATCATCCTTGAGGCGGCCGGAATTAGCTGGACCTTGTCTTCGGAGTCGGTGGCTTACGACGGTATTAATTACGGCTTATGGTATGATGATGCCCAGTTGGCCCGGGTGGCAATCAAACACGTCCAAGCGGCCAAAAAACTTGGCGTCAAAAAAATAGTCGTCGGCGAGTGCGGTCATGCTCATAAAGCCCTGACCGTAATTGCCGACCGGGTTTTAACCGGTGATTTGAATGTTCCTCGCGAAAGCGCTATGACGCTGCTTGAAGATATTGTATTCAGCGGTAAAATAAAATTCGATCCTTCACGGAACGATTTTCCTGTTACACTGCATGATCCCTGCAATATGGTTCGTTTGATGGGAGTTGTTGAACCACAGAGACGAATACTCAGATACCTCTGTCCGCAGTTTAGAGAAATGACTCCGCACGGGGTCCATAACTATTGTTGCGGTGGCGGATCCGGATTTGCAATTATGTCGCCGTATAACTTCAATGATTGGCGCCATTCTATCTCCGGTCGAAAGAAACTAAAACAGGTACTGGATGCATTTTCCGACTGCCCCGGACCGGAGATCAAAAAATATCTCTGTGCCCCGTGCTCCAATTGTAAAGGACAAATTCGAGACATGCTGCAGTATTATAATGTAAAAGAAAAATCAAATATCATATATGGCGGGCTGGTTGAACTGATTGTTAACGCTATGGTTGATGTAAAGGAAGGATTTATATCTTGGGAAGATGCCTTCTAAGATTAGTTTCTTGGATTAGAAGTCAAACTGCCGGGGCATTTGCCCGGCAGTTTTTTTATGCAATACTATGGTTATTCATATCGAAGAGTTTCAACCGGATTAGCCTGCGCCGCTTTTATTACCTGATAACCAACCGTAATTAGCGCAAAAAATAAAGTTATTCCCCCTGCCAGCAAAAACAATCCGATACCAATATCGATCCGGAAGGCAAAATTTTCCAGCCAGCGGTTCATTACATAGTATGCAATCGGCCCCGCTATAATATTGGCGATGACCAAAAGAGCAATAAATTCCTTCGTTAACATCCCGACTATATTGGAGACCGAAGCACCCAAAACTTTGCGAATGCCAATTTCTTTGGTTAGCCGGATAATGCTGAAGGATGACAGACCATAAATGCCAAGAATAGTTATAAAAACAGCCAGCAA
>CBFCZE010000007.1:0-43541 GCA_965602655.1 uncultured bacterium | reverse complement strand
AATTTGCGATCTATTTGCTCAGTGATATCAACATAAAATGAATGACGCACATCGCGGAACGATGACGAATAGATAATTTTTCGCGGACGGTGCGGCTCACCGTTACCATCAAGCTCCAATTTTTTCAGCCCGGCCAGATAACAGGCATCGTATCCGAGCTGCATCGCATAGAGATGATCGGGATGACGCTGCAACCAGAACGGTAGAATTACCAGTTCCGGTTTGGTATCACGAATGACACGCGCGATTCTTAATTTATTCTCACGATTAACCTCAACCGCCGAGTCGGGCAGTTTTAGATTCTGGCGGAACGAAAGCCCCATAATTCTGGCCGCTTCTTCGGCTTCATTGGTTCGGTCTTCGGCATTGCCCTTGGTGCCCATCTCCCCTTGTGTCAGATCAAGAATACCGGCTTTTTTACCCTTATCGACCATTTTTATTATTGTCCCGCCGCAGGTAATTTCGACATCATCACGATGCGCCGCGATAGCCAGAACGTCTAATTTTGTTGGATTGGAGTTAACCATTTAGTATCATCTCATAGTACTGTTCATACTGCGTCACAATTTTGTCGGCATTAAATTTTTCATGCGATATTTTCGCCGCATTTTCTTTAAATTGCGTCAGGCGGGGCTTATCGGACAGAAGTTCGATGGCGGCTTCGGCCATAGCTGTCGTTCCGCCCACCGGTCTTAAGAAGCCATTGACATTGTCTTCGATTACCTCTACTAATCCGTTCCCCGATGTGCCGATGACGGGAACACCGCAGGCTAAGGCTTCCAGAGCGGCCAATCCGAATGATTCCTCCTCGGACGGAAGCAGAAACAGATCCGACAGCGGTAAAATCGCCTCAACATTGCTTTGATTCCCCAGAAACTGAACCGAACCATTTAGATGCTTCTTGGTGACCTGACGCCGCGCCAGAACAACATCGGGACCCTCACCGATCAGAAGCAGTTTGGCCGGAAGCTGTTTGGATATCTTTTCAAAGATGTCAATGACATCAATAGTTCTTTTAACCGGTCTGAAATTGGAAACATGCGTAATTAAAAACTGATCGGTAGATGCAAAGCTTTTGCGACTGCAGGTCGGTCCTTCTGAGGGACCGAAGCGGTTATTATCAAAGAAATTGGGAATTACTTCTATATCTTTTTCGATTTTGAAAACATCCTTTGTCTCATCGGCCAGATAAGCCGATACCGCTGTGATGCCGTCGGATGAATTTATCGAAAAGCGGGTGATATCATAATACGACGGGTCGGAGCCGACCAGCGTAATATCTGTACCATGCAACGTCGTTATAATTTTTGGAATACAACAGGTTATCATCTGTTTAGCCAGAAAAGCGCAGGTGGCATGCGGAACCGCATAATGAACATGAAGAATATCCAATTCGCTTTGGCAGGCGACCTGAGCCATTTTTGCCGAAAGGGCCAGGGTGTACGGCGGATGTTTGAAAAGCGGATAGGCTGTAGTTTCAACACCATGATAAAAAAGGTTCTGGCGAAATTTATCGAGCCGAAACGGTAAGGCATAACTGATAAAATGTACCTGATGTCCGCGTTCGGCCAGTTTCTGACCCAACTCGGTGGCAACTATTCCGGAGCCACCGGCGACGGGATAACATGTAATTCCTATATTCACATTCAGCCCTTATATTCTGAAAGATAAATCATTTGATGTTCGGTTGTATTTGTTTCCATTTTCTCAATTATAAAATCGACTATACCAAATCCATAGCGGCTGATAAAGTAATTAATATTTATAACACGCTCCTGGAACGATTTGTTCGGATATAATGTTGCCGCCAGCCTGTAAATTCGGTTGCGAATAATGTCATTGTTCTTCTTATGCTGAGAACGGACTTTCTTTTCAAGATGGCCTATAGCCGAATCTATTTTTCCAAAGGTCTGCTTTGCCATCGGCTCCAGATTTGAGTATGTTTCAAGAATTGTCCCCGACAGGTCATCAAAGTCGGTTTCCAGATTATCCTTAAAGTCGGATAATTTCTTTTCAATCTCTTCGGGGAATGAATCGGATAATATACGATTGACAATCTGTTCAACGTCGCCGGCCAAATCAGACAGCTTGATATCATATTTGTCCATCAACTCCTGCTGGCGTTTTTCAACAAGTGTTAGAGTCGGACGAGACAGAATATATGGTTGTACCAGTCCGTACAATTCGAAAAGATTGCCTATCTGGCAGAAATAGGCTATCTCCGATGAGCCGCCCGATTGCGCCACAACCGGAAAAAGATACGATTGCCAGACCGGACGGGTCAGGACATCGGGTGAAAATTTCTCCGGGTATTTATCTATCAGATCAAGCAGGGCCGGCAAACCCAGTTTTTTATCGCCAACAAGAAAACTGTCATCTTCAAGATGAATCGGTTTCCGTTCGGGATCATGATAGAATAGATGTACGGCCGATTCTTTTTTCTCCGCCTGGATATGATATCCATCTTTTTTAAGGCTTTGCCCTGTTTTCCCCATTAACTCTTTGGAACGGAAATGTCCCTCGGCCATACGCTTAAAAAAACTTTTTGAAATGGTTTTGACATCATTGTCGTATGGACAAAAAAGTATCAAGCCAAAATCAGGCAGAATATCGATTAGATATCGAGCAAACGCCCGCATGAAATTGCCGTCTCTGGAATAGGCGGAAATTAGCCGACTATACAGCTCTTCGGTAAAATCCGTTTCGCCCAGAATATTTTTTGTTTTATCAATCAGATTGTTGTAACCGGTCTCATCGTCGAGGCAGATATCGGCTACTGAAATATCCGGTAAATCTTCAGAAAGATACTGCAACCTTTCAATATTACCATTTCGGTTTGGCAACCAGGTATGATTGGCCTCTTCAAAATCGTGGTCATCGCAGGCGATCCAGAAGATAGGTACAACCTGACGATCAGTTTGACTCTGAAGCAAAACCGCTTTTTTAACAATACCGATAGCTTTGATCAAAGTCAGAAGCGGGCCACCGTACAGACCCGGTTGTTGCCCGGAGAAGATAACCAGTGTGTCGTCCTGCCGAAGTTTTTCAATTGATCGAAATGTTTCCGGTTTTGCCTTGAACGCCTTGTTCTGTTTATCAAGAATATCGCAAAGTATATGACGATCAATTTTGGGCGGCTTCATCTGTTTGGCGACATCAACCGGATTATCATAGTACAGATATTTCTTCAATTCCGCTTTTTTGTTCAGGAAATCACGGTATAGATTAGTATATCTGAATTGTTTTGCCTCTTTAACCGTCGCTTCCAGCATAATCGACTGCTTCCCTTTCTACCGTTATCGTTTCGCCGCCCTTGAAAAAGGCAACAATATCATCAATTATAGTATATACGACCGGTACCACAACCAGAGTCAACATTGTTGAGCTGATAAGTCCGCCGATAACTGCTCTTGCCATTGGCGCCCTGATTTCCGCACCGGGTCCGATGCCGAGGGCAAGCGGCAACATTCCAAAAATCATAGCAAAAGTAGTCATCAAAATCGGCCGCAATCTTATCGGTCCGGCAATCAGAATCGACTCCGTCCTCTCTCTACCCTTATATCGGTTTTGCTTAATGAAATCTATAAGTAAAATTGCGTTCTTGGTAACCAGACCCATTAATAATATAACTCCGATCAATGACATTATCGAAAGAGAACTATTAAATACAAGCAGGGCCACAATTGCTCCCACCAGCGACATAGGCAGTGAAAACATTATCGAGAAAGGATCAAAGAATGACTCAAACTGAGAAGCCAGAAGAAGATAAATGAATATAACTGCTAACGCCAGGGCGGTAAATATATAGCCAAATGCCTCCTGCTGAATTTCCCCCGTCCCGGTTAAATTGATATGATAACCGGGCGGAATATCGAGTTGACGGGCTTTCTGTAAAATTTCCTGAACCATTGTCCCGGAAAAATAACCGGTGTTGACATTACATCCAACTGTAGCTTCACGAAGTCGGTCGTATCGGCGATACTCCCCTTTCGAAGAGGCTTTTTCAATTTTGGCAATGTTGGATAGGGGAACCATAAATGTCCGTCTCCCCTCAATCTCCTTGTTACTGGCAATAAGCAGTCGGCCAATATCGGACGCTGTTGATCGCATCGAATCCTTCAATCGGATACGGACATCATATTCCTCATCACCCTCTTTGTACCGGGTAACAACTTCGCCGTCAATAAAACTCCGAATTGTTGATGCCACTTGAAAAATATTCAGGCCAAGATCATTGGCCATATCGCGGTCAATAGTTATTTTCAGTTCCGGTTTATTTGCCTCCAAATTATTATCAATATCAACCGCCCCGGGAGTTTCCCGAAAAATGTTCTCGACCTGTTCGGTCAGACCAGTCAAAACATCCAAATCATTTCCACGGATAGAGATTTCAACCGGCTTTTCACCGCCGCCGCCGCCACCTTCTCCGGCAGATAAACCAAACTCAATTCCCGGCAATTCAGATATCAATGTACGCATACTATCCACAACCAATAAAATGGATAGTTCACGTTCGCTTTTATCAACCAACTCGACACGAATACTTCCTTCATTGACCGGGGCGTCACCGGCCCCAATAGTAGTATAAATTAAATCCACTCCCTCAAAGCCGGTAACGATTTTTTCGATTTGAGCAATTCTATCTGAAGTCGTTTTCATATCCGTCCCCGGAGGAGTTTTGACGCTAATTCTGATTTTTCCCTGATCGGTCTGCGGAAAAAATTCGGATCCCAGAAATCCGCCAATAAACAGAGAGCCTATGAAAACAACCGCGGCCGCAAAAACTACCAGGAATCTATGGTTCAACGACCACCTAAGCAGAGATCTGTATTCTTCATTGAGCTTATTAAAGAACCGATTCCATGGACTAATTATTAACAAAATACGGTTATATATAGACCATAATATCCTTGAAAGAAATTTTGCGGGTGGTTCCGTATTATGATTATTTATCTTAAGCCAGCGCGATGCCAGCATCGGGGTCAGGGAAAACGCAACAAACAATGATATGACTACCGCAAATGCCACCGTCATGCCGAATTCATAAAAGAAACGACCGACAATCCCCCTCATAAAAGCCACCGGCAGAAAAACGACAACTATCGAAAAAGTGGTCGCCATTACCGCCAACCCGATTTCTTTGGTAGCCTCAAAGGCGGCTTTACGCGGCGGCGAACCGTTAGCCATATGCCGATAAATATTTTCAATGACGACAATTGCATCGTCAATCAGAAGACCAACCGCAAGCGAAAGAGCCATAAGAGACATAGTATTCAAAGTAAAACCAAGCACATTCATAAAAGTAAATGTTGCAACTATTGAGGTGGGGATAGCCAGGCCGGAAATAATCGTCGGCCGGATGTCCGCCAAAAACAGAAATATCACAATAACCGCCAGAAGACCGCCGAAATAGATATTTGTCAAAATCTCGTGGATTGAATCTTCAATCCAGGTTGAATCGTCAGCCACAATACTTATCTTTATGTCAGGCGGTAATATATCCCGTATTTTGGTTACCTCTGCCTTGACAGCATGAGCCACATCAACCGTGTTGGCGCCTGATTGCCGCGAAACATTAAGAGTTACCGCTTCTTCACCATTCACGCGGGCAAGCGACCGCCTTTCTTCAATTCCGTCAACTACCGTTGCAATATCTTTCAAATAAACAGGCTGGCCATGAGGATTATCGATGATAATTTTTTCAAATTGGTCAACCGTGGTAAGTTTTCCCATCGTTCGCACTAAATACTCGGTATGTACTTCGTTTATTCGTCCGCCGGGGATTTCAAGATTTGCCGCCGCCAGTGACCGAGCTACCTTATTGATTGAAATCTCATACGATTCCATCCCATCGACGTCAAGATAGACATTTATCTCTCTCTCATGCCCCCCGACCAAGGTAATCGATCCGACACCGGGTATTGATTCCAATCGTCTTTTAATCTCATCTTTGGTGAAAGTCGTAATTTCTTTCAGGGAACGTTGACCGGAGATAGTGAAAGACATGATCGGTTCGCTATGAGGATCATACCTGGCAATTACCGGAGGTTCAATATCATTGGGAAGAAAGGACCTGATTGCCGATACCTTCTCACGAACCTCCTGAGCCGCATCTTTGCTGTCCATCTCCAGCACAAATTCAGCAAATATAAGCGAATAGCCTTCCTGAGATATAGATGTCAAATGCTTCAATCCGGATATCGGATTGACCGCGTCTTCAATTCTTTTGGTTACTTCCGTCTCGACAGCTTCAGCACCGGATCCGGGATAAATTGTCGAAACAATAACAAAAGGGAAATCGACATCCGGCATATTGTCAATATTCATTTCCTGAAATGATGTGTATCCCAAAACCACCAGAGCGACTATCATCATTACCGTAAAGACCGGTCGTCGTATGGAAACTTCGGCTAATTTCAATGCTCCATCTCCTCTCCGGCCGTATCGGTTAATTCGGTAAGTTTTATCAGACAGCTGTCGCTGAGATAGTCCTGACCAAGGGTAACAATTGTATCACCGATATTCAGCCCCGATCTGATTTCGGTTGAGCCGCTGAATTCTGCTCCCAAAATCACTTCTTGTGCAAAGGCCCGACCGTCGTTTACAATAAACAGATAATCTTTGTTATTACGAGTCAGGACCGCCGACTGCGGGACCACCAGAATATTGTCAAAGCTTTCAATGACAACTTCGGCCCGGGCAAACATACCCGGCTTGAAGATATGTGTGGAATTATCTATCTCAATTTCAACCTGAAATGTTCTTGTTTCCGGATCGGCCGAGCCAGCCACCATTACCACCAATCCAACCGCTTCAAATTCCGCCACCGCTTCGACCAGAATCCTGACCGCAGCACCGACACTAAAATAGCCGATATCTGCGGAACTGACACCCAGTTTCATTCTTAGCGTATTTATAATCGCTACCGTCGCCACCTGCTGTCCCGGAGAGACGTAATCGCCAACTGAGGGATCAATCGACGTAACCGTTCCCGCAATCGGCGTTTTCAATTCAACTAACTGCCGAGCCGCTTCATAATTGGCTCGGGCGACTTCGTATTCGGTTTTGGCTCCGTCAAATTGAGTTTCCGAAATAGCACCTTCGTCAAACAGATACTTCATCTTTTTAAAATTTTTCTCAGCGTTTAGAAATACCGATTTTGATTGAAGATAATTCGACGATGATCCGTTTTTATCGAGCCTTATTATAACATCATTCGCTTTGACCTTATCACCTTCGACAACATCAATGCGATTGACAGCCTCGGAAATCTTGGCCCTGATAACTGCCTGCTTTTCACCCTCAAGGGTTCCGGTGAAGGTTTTGCGCTGCTCCATCGAAACCGGATTAATTTGTTTACCCCTGACAGGAATCGATTTTTCCTCGAGAGCAACTTCAGTTTCTTCGGGAGCCGAACAGGCCGTCCAGAGGATCATCAGAAATAGAATTATAAAACCGTAACTTAACATATTTTTTGTCTGTCCCATATATTCCTCACTATTCAATATTATATCCGGTTGCTTTTTTAAGAGCCGCTTTGGCCAAACGATACATATGCACCGTTTGAATAAACTGTGTTCGCGACTGTGTTAAGGCTGTCTGAGCCGACAGCACCTCCAGTTGCGTCCCCACTCCCGACTCATATCTTAAATCGGCAATACGTCTCCCCTCTTCGGCCTGAGCAATTGTCTCCGATTGCATCTCCAGCGCTTTGCCGGCCTGAATGAGGTTGTCGTACGCCTGTTCAACTTCCAATCGTATATCATCCAGAAGCTGCTGCTCGGCCAGCATCGCCTGATAATAATCAACCTTGGCCTTACGGACCTCACCAATCGTTCTGGCCCCGTCAAAAATCGGAATATTTAATAAAAGTGACGCTGTCCAGGAATCCGATTTTTCCTGCTCACGAATAGTAAAATCGTTGCTTGACCCGCTAATCTGATAGGTGGCATTGGCATAAAGATTCGGGTATAACCAGTTACCTCTGGCGATACGGACCGCTTTTTCATATCCTCTTTTTTGAAGATTAGCCTGCTTAAGTTCCGGCCGTTCGGCAATTGCCCGTGTAATAAGAGAGTCGAGTGCCGGAAGAGAAACTGTTGCCGTATCAGTTAAATCCGAGACCAGAGAAATTTCTTCTTCAAGCGGAAGCCCCAGAAATGATTTCAATCTTTTGCGGGATAAATTCAGTTCCGATTCGGCCGAAATCAACTGCGGGTCGATATTAAGTTTTTCCACCCGCGCCCGAAGCAGTTCATATTCGGAAATCATTCCCTGACCGAAATATTTTTCGGCAATTTCCAGATTATAGCTCAATTGTTGATTCGCCTTTTTTATAACATCCAGATTCGATTCGGCCAGAATCACGCCGTAGAAAATCGCTTCGGCATTATATACAATTTCACGTTCTATCTCTTTAACCTTCTCTGAAGAATATTCTTTGTAAATTTTGGCAATTTTCAGCGCCGAACCAACCTTGCCGCCTATGTATAAAGGTTGTGTCAAAGAAAGACTGAGATCGAATTCATTATTTTTACTGATTGGAATAACTTCATCGCCAAAAAAGAATTCCCGCGTGGTCAGGTTTCTTGTGTACCTTCCGTCAAGTGACAGCTGCGGCAGCGCACCGGATCGAGCCGAAATGATTTCGGCCTTTGATCGCTCTAACTCTTTTTGGGCCGATAATAATTGGCGGTTATATTCCAGTGCCCGTTGCCTGACCTTTTCTACCGTTAGAATTGTTTCAGCGAATGAAAAACCGGCAATCGCAACAGTAAATACAAAAGACAGTATCAATGTTTTTTTAACTCTCATACATTTGGGTCACTTTCTATGCAAAAACAGTTTGGTCATCTCAATTACATCTTTTTGAAGCCGTTTAAGATTAACGCTCGATGAGCAGCTTTGATTCCGTACAACAACGCCGTCAAAAAGTATATGAAGAAGCAAATATAAAGTTTGGCTTTCCCTTTTTTTCATCGCGAAATGCTTTTTCAGATAATTTACCAGTTCTTTTTCCAGTTTATTATGCTGCATCTCCAAATAGTCGCGAATTTTTTTAACCCGATTAGCCTGTTGCCAGAAATCAAGAGTAAAATATTTGTGTCCGGCCACCAATCCCAGAGCATTTCGAATCATCTTTTCAAGACCCTTTTCCGGATCGGTTTCCTCAAGCAAAGGCCCGGTTAAAAGGGTAAAATGCCGCTTGCTAATCTCTTTCACGACGGCAAAGAAAATATCCTCCTTACTTCCAAAATGAAAATAAAGGGCGCCTTTGGTCAGTCCGGCCTGTCTGGCGATAGCATCGGTAGTTGCCCCGGCATACCCCTTTTTAGAGATAACCTTCATGGCCGCCTTTATAAGCTGAGCGCGTCTTTTTTCAGCAGGTAATTTGGGACTTTGTTTCATATTATTCTTCCATTTAAAAACCAACCGGTAGGTGTTGGTGTACCTACCGGTTGGTATTTATTATAAACATTATAACGCTTTTGTCAAGAATATGTTTCAAATTTATTAGAGATTTGGTATTTTTTTGATATGGGATTAAACGAAAATTCTTGACTTATAACCATTTTTTCTTCTTAAAGAAGAAAATCATTATCACTGTTATCAGGACAATGATTACCCAAAAAACCAGATAACCGTATTTCCACCCCAATTCCGGCATAAACCTGAAATTCATGCCCCATAGTCCGACCAGAAAGGTCGGCGGCATAAGAATAACGGTGAAAATTGTCAGGACCTTGATTATCTCATTGGTTTTAGTAGAGACATGCGAAAAATATACCTCCAGCGCCGATATCAGCATATCTCTATGCGATTCAGAGAGTTCGATAATTCGCGTTAAATGATCGTGGACATCATTGAAATAAAAGGCGGCTCGCTCCGATATCATCGAAAATTGTCCACGATTTATCTGCCCCAATATCTCCCGCTGAGGCAGGGCGACCCGTTTGAGCTCATAAATATCTCTTCTGAGCGTAAAAATCGTTTTAACCGTTTCTTCATCCGGTTCGGTCAGAACCGCTTTTTCGATCTCATCGACCGACGTTTCAAAAAACTTCAAAACGCTGTTATAATTATCAACCATAGTGTCAACAATATTATGAAGCAGAAAATCGGCTCCGCGTGACATCAACCGTTCATCCCTCATTGCCCTATTTTGAAGATGCGTAAAAACCTTATGATTTGTGTCATGGACGGTCACCACCGTATTTTTTGTCAGGAAGATATGTATCTCCTGAAGGTCTATACCCTTTGTAAAGCTGATATAATCGGCAAGCTGGAACTCGACATAGAGGTAATCACGATAATTATCTATTTTGGAACGGCCAAACTCCGTAATAGCATCCTCTTCTTCGATAACGTCTTCAATTGCGAGGGGGTGAAAATGAAAGTCATTGGTTAAAATAAAAGATTCTTTGTCGGTCGGATTGGTCATATCGATCCATAGAACAACATCCGGATCGGCAAAGAGAGTATCGAAATCGGCGATACCCTCAATTAACTGAACCTTCTCGCCCGGTTTCCATAAAAATGATTTAATCATATCTTCTGCTCTTCAGTTACCAGATCATCGACCCGGTCAAGAATTTCCTCTTTTTCGCCCTGCTCCTGAATTTCTCTTAAATTAACCTTTTCTGACCTCAGGAAGAATAGTCCCATAATTGAAATCGGAATCAAATCCAAAATATGTAATGCCAGGGCAAAAAGGACAGCATCGGATTTGGGAATACTATAGGCCAATAGAGCCGCCACAACAACCAACTCAAAAGTGCCGGCGTTGCCGGGCGTAATCGGCACCATCAGGGCTATTGTATTTATAACCATCACAACCACAGCTGCAATTATTGGCAGCTCAAAACCAAACGACTTAAACAGAAAATATATTAAAAAGGCATGAGCGACCCATGAAGCTATTGAGAACATAAATGTTCTGAAGAAATATTGAGTCGAACGAAGCAGACTGATTCCTTTGGTGAATGATCTGGAAAATCTTTTAAGCGTTATATAAACGCCGGGCCAGCGGCCCCTTAGTATCTTTTTTCCAAAAGCTCCTATCTGTTTTTCAAAATGCAGAATAAGATAAAGAAGGATAACAAGCGAGGCGGTGGCAACCGCCAGGATAATGCTGACCGAACGATACTCCGGCGGGAAAGCAAAGGTGGCAGTTGAGAGTAATATAATGAACAGAAGCATTGTGATGGCATCGAATAATATTTCTATAACAATTGTAGAGAACACATAGGTTTTGGAAAGGCTCTCTTTTTTGGCAAATAGAAGCAGCCGCCCAACCTGTCCGGTCAAAGCCGGCATACTTATATTAATCACCTGACCGGCGGAGAAAAGCGATATTATTCTAAACAGCCCAACCTTTTTGGTTTTCTCAATGATTATTCGCCATCTGACTGCCTTGAAAATAATAATTCCAAATGAGAGCACTATTGATGGTATCAGAAAGTAAAAATTTACACTCTGATACATGACCCTGATCTGGGCGGTACTGATATCTTTTATGCAATATGCCAGCAAAACAATGGCAATGATTGAACCCCAGAACTGTTTTTTCTTCCAAAATGCCGGCATATCTAATTCCAAAAATTAAACCGGCCAGAGCCGGTCTTTAAAAATGAATGATAGGTTATCCAATTAAAACTGTCAATTAAAAAGATTTTGATAAATTATATCTTTTCGACATCTCCCCTTTTGATCCAGCCTTTACGCTTGTTTTCAAAAAGAGCCAGATAGTAATTGTCGGTTTTCTTTTCTATCTCAAAGGTAAGCCCAAAAACGCCAACGAATTCAACGTCGTTATCTTCTCCCGGTCCGCTTAATATGCGGGTTTCATCGGCAACAATGACACCTTTTTCGGTCAGGTAATCGGTTCGGTATTTATAAGAGGCCAGACCGGATGAAACCAAAACCAGAAATATCATAATATAGACAGACATTCTAATTACCAAACCGCGCCATTGCAAAAACATTATGACACTCAAATATAGCATTAGGAGTATGAATAACACCGATGCTATCCAGGCAATCAAATTCAGAGTATAGGAATCGACAATCATATCAAAAAAGGCCGTGACCGGATTAATCTTTATGCCTTCCATCCGCGTTGGCATAAACATTCGGGCAAACTCAAGATTGGTTTCAACATCGGCATCGCCGGGACTCAGCTTTTGCGCTCTGAGATAGTACAAAATGGCATAGCCAAGTTTACCCTTTTTGAAATAGCAGTTGCCGATGTTAAAATAAAGCGGCGCCGATTCATAATTTTCCTGTTCAATCTCAAGATATATTTTTAAGGCTTCATCATAGTCTTGATTCTGATAATGGTTACCCGCCGAATTAAATAGCGAATCAGCATCAAAAGCGCTTGCAGAAGACGCAACAAGAATTAATAAAATTAAGAATATCTGAAGGACCAATTTATGCAATTTTACTGCCCTCCAGTTTAATCAGAATCTCTTCTGCTGATTTTAGTGATTGCTTTATATCTTCTATCGCTTTATCCGATGATGAGTACTGCGCAAAATCGGCTTGCCGCAGCAGACTTTTTGTTTTGCCGATAATTTCCTCATCAATATTTGAGTCTTCCATTATTTCAAGGAGTTTATCACCGGTCAGACCATGAGGCGAAACATTTAGTTTGTCGGCGATATAGGCAAAAAGTGCAAAACGAATTTCGGCATAAAATTCGGCTGTCTGTTTTGAACTGGCCAGTTTCCGGGCGGCCGCCAGTCGTTTCCGGGCAAGTTTCCGGGCCAGCCGGGAACGGGCGTAACCGATATCCGTACTTAGTTTCTCTCTTCTTTTTTGCCCTATCCAGACCAACATCAATAACAATACCGGAACACCATTGAGAATTAAATAAAGCGGAGTAGCCAATATAAGCGGCTGTTGCAAAGCTAAATTGCCGCTCTCGCTTTTTATATACCTTATATCTTTGGCCTTGGAGTCGATTACCCGCCCGGCCACCTGCGGGACCGGAATATCGGCATAATCGCTCAGAGCAGCCTGCTCGACATCTATATTAATCGGCTTGGTCGAGACGGTTTTATATTTCTTAGTACGCGGGATAAAATAATTCAGGCTGACTGCCGGAATAGTCAACTGCCCGGCCCGTTTGGGAATATATGTTTCTTCAAATATTTTGGTTCCGCCGACAACCCCTTCTATTTTTGATACCTTTTCGCTTGAGGCAGAGCGATAGATTCTAAAATCAACCAGATCTTCTATTTCCGGTTCGGCGACCGTTTTTATATTGCCGGTTCCTCGAATTTTATATGTGACCGTTACCGGTTGATTAACCTCGGTTTTTAATTTATCGGCCGATGATGTAATAAAAAACTCGCCAACCGTTCCGCTGAAATTGGCCGGTTTATTTTCGGTCGGCAATGGAAGCACTTCAATAGTCAATGATTTTGTCCTGACCGTTTTTGTCTGACCGCGATCAAAAAAGCCGTCAAACATAGAGAAGGGGTCCCGGCGCCGTTGACTTCTGGCTTTCACATTGACCGATACCATTGCCTGCCCGATGCTAAGCTCACCGGAGCGGGTAGGAAACAGCGCCGTATTTATTTCAATCACATTATAACGACGACCGTTAATATTTTGATAATATGTTCTCTGAGGCTCCATCGTATCCGACCAAAAATCGGTTGTCTGGGGAGGTGTGTAATCCGGTTGCGAAAGCAGGTTGACGGCATGGCAGAATTTTATCGTTAAGGTAACCTGCTCGTTGACATACGCTTTCTTTTTATTCAATTCAGCCAGAAGAAACACGTCACGAGTTTCGCCGGTACTCGATTCGGCCGCTTTTTCCATCGTTCCGGGTGTCCCGACCCCGGAATCCAGGACTGTTAATACTACCTCCTGAGATTCATATCGCTTCCTTTTGTATACAATCGAGGCCGGTTTGATAACATATGTCCCCTGTCTTTTAGGAAAGAGCATATAATTATAGGCATGGGTTGATTCCATACTGCCGTTGACAATAGAGATATTGGTCGATGTTCCCTGTGAGTTGACCTCGAACATCGAAAGATTGGGCAGTTCCGGATCGGGCAAAGAACCGGACCCGGTTACGGTTATGGCCAAAAATGCCTGTTCCTCAATACTAATAGTATCCGGAGCGATATGCATTTCGATTTTTATGTCATTCTGGGCAGAGGCCGTAATGGACAACAACAGAATCGAAAATATCGTAACCAGCTTAATCACCAATCATTCCCCCGGTAATCCCCGCTTGCCTTGAATCGTTGCTGTTCTTTCTGTAAATCTTTTTCATCATCTTTAAGAGCGTTTAGTATTCTTTCGGCATCTTCTTTCGACATTTCATCTTCACTACGTTCCTGAGGCTGGGGTTGTTCCTGTTGATTTTCGTCTTCTTCATTCTGCTCTTCCTGCTGTTGTTGTTGTTGCTGATCCTGTTGCTGTTCCTCTTGTTGCTCCTGCTCCTGATCCTGCTTTTTTTGCTCCTGCTGTTGTTGCTGCTGCTGATCCTGATTTTCAGGTTTCATCTGCTCCTTAAGCATCTTGCGAGCCAGCTCAAGGTTGTATTTGGCGTCGATATCTTCAGGTGTTAACTCCAGCGATCTTTGATAAGATTGAATGGCATTTTGATAATCACCCATCCGATAATAAACGTTGCCGAGATTGTAGTGAGCCGATGCCTCCTTATTTACATCCTCAATCACCAGAGATCTCTGAAGTTTATCAACCGCTTCTTCATATTTTTCATCATGATACAATGCCCCTGCGATATTGTATTCAAGCTCCGGCGTTTCGGGACGTTCCACTTCGGCCTGATGATAATAATCCAGAGCCGTCTGATAATCACCTTCCTGAACAGCAGTGTTCCCTTTCCCAACCAGATCGGTGAAATCATCGGCAATAATGCAAGGTGCAGATAATAGGAAACAGATAAATATTAAAAACATATACTTCATTACAAAATTATACTTTCTTTATTTTTCTTCACCTTTCGTTTCTCCGAAATAAAGAACTCGCCTATCATAAACAGTATCGCCAGAAAGAGCGGATATTGAAACCGATCTTCATACTGCATCATCAGCTTCCCCTCCAGCTCCTTTTTTTCCATCTTGCTTATTTCTTCATATACCTTATCCAGTTCCATCTCACCGGCGGTGGCCCGGTAATATTTCCCACCGGTGGTCAAAGCGATTTTCTGAAGGGTTATCTCATCAAGTTTGGTGACAATAACCTCGCCGTCTTTATCTTTTTTGTATCCGACATTTTCACCCATCCGATTCAGAACCGGTATCGGTTCGCCAACCGGTGATCCGATTCCTATCGGATAAATTTTGACACCCTCTTCGCGGGCTCGATCGGCGGCCTCGACGGCACGATTGGTCTGATCCTCGCCGTCGGTCAGCAAAATCATAACTTTATGTTTTCTTTCCTGAGAAACGAACGCCTCGGATGCTTTCTCAATGGCATCGCCGATAGCCGTTCCCTGCTGTGGAATGAGCCCGACATCTATAACATCAAGAAATATCTCGGCGGCGGCATAATCAAGCGTTAGAGGAGATTGCATAAAGGCCTCGCCGGCAAAAGCAACCAGCCCGACTCTATCACCTTCCAGACGATCAAGTATCCCGCGAACCTCCTGGCGGGCCTTGCTGATACGATTCGGTTTGAAATCCTCGGCCAGCATCGAATTGGAAACATCGATGGCGATAACCAGGTCGATCCCCTCGCGCCGCATCATCTCCATATGAGTCCCGCATTGCAATTGCGCCAGAGTAAGAATCAGAAATAATACACTTCCAATAATTACAGCCGCTTTTCCGCCCTGCCGTGCGAATGACAGATACGGTGCATTTTTCATCAGCAGAAGTATATCGCCAAAACGAGCCAGTATTTTCTGTTTCCGCTTGATCGCCCATATAAAGAAGAAGATTAAAAACAGAACCAGAAACAGCAGTACAAAATGTTCCGGTGATGCAAATCTCATTTTACGACTCCGACTGTTATCATCACGGCACTTTCCTGAATATTGTTTGGCTCATGAGTATTTCAAGTACCAATAGTCCCAGACCCAAATAGACAAAAAGAACAAAAAGTTCGCGATACTGCACATACTCTTTGACTTTTATCTCGGTTTTTTCCATCTGATCGATTTCATCATATATATCACTCAACTCCGATCTCGATCTGGCCCTAAAATATTTACCACCGGTTTTCGCGGCAATCTCGGTCAGGACCTCTTCGTCTATCTCATTGGGCATATATATATATCTTTTGCCGAATATCGGATCGTCAACCGGATACATCGCATTGCCCGGTTTGCCGACGCCAATCGTATAAATCTTAACGTTCATCGTTTTGGCAATTCCGGCAGCAGTTAACGGATCAATCTGGCCGGCGTTATTGACACCATCGGTCAGAAGAACAATTACTTTTGATTTCGATGGCGATTCTCTGAGACGATTGATACCGTTGGCCAGCGCCATTCCGATAGCGGTGCCATCTTTTATCATGCCGAATTTCACCTGATCAAGAAAAGTCAATAAAACTCCGTAATCGAGCGTTAAGGGACACTGGGTAAACGATGAGGCCGAAAAAATGACCAGACCGATACGATCGCTGACCCTTTTGGAGACAAACTTTTTTATCTCCTCTTTGGCTACGTACAGACGATTCTGCGGTTTAAAATCCTCGGCTTTCATCGAGCCGGAAACATCAAGGGCCAGCATGATATCGATTCCCTCCGATGATACCTCTTTGTTTTCCGTCCCGGCCTGAGGCCGGGCAAAAGCTACAATTAACAGCGCTACCGCGGCAATACGAAGAACCGTCAAAATAAATCTGAAGCGGCTTCGTCCGATTCTGGCCGAGCGTTTCACAATTTTCAAATCACTGTATTTAATTGAGGCTGAGCGAACTTTTTCCCGGGTCAGTTGATGATAAATCATTAACGCAATAATCGCCGCGGCCAGTACAAATATAATTATTGCCGGGATGACTATTTCCTGCTCAAACAACGTTATATGGAATCCGGCAAACCTAAACATTGGCGCCCTCCGAAATTTTCTCAGATAGTTTTGCTTGCTCGGCTGCGTTTTTTCTTAATTCGGTATGCATGATATGCTCAACCAGTTGGTGCGATTCGGTGAAATCAGATTCTGTTTTTTCGATCTCAGGAATCAGCTTGGCGAATTTAACCAGATCGGCATATCCAAGAAACGCCTGAATCCATTTGTATAAATCTTCGGTTACTTCAAGCTCGGTCAGGATGGTGCAGAATTCATCGGTGGTCATATCGAGCACCGGAATCTTGTGAATCCGCCCCAGAAAGGCACGGACAATTTCGCTTAATTCTATATAGTACAGTTTAAATTGATTATCGGCCGGATAATTCTTCTCCTTGAGCACGGCCAGTTCCTCAAAAGCGATCTCCCATGGCCTGCGCGGATCAACCCATTCACTTTCAAGCTGCTTTTTGCGGCGATGCCGCCAGATTAAATAATACACGATGGCGCCAATTAGCAGAATGCCGCCGATTAAATAGTACATCCAGGCTCGGGATGCCTTAAAATCAAACGGCGGTTTTAAATCACGGATATCAAGCGTGTCCGAATCTTCGGCCAGAAGCGAGCTTACCCTGATTGCTATCGGCTCTGAGATGAGGATATTCTTTGTGCTGTCAGGCATCATATATTCAATCGGGATCGGCGGGATAATATAATCTCCGGTCGTAAACGTCGTCAGTAGAAATCTGCTTTCGATTTTTTTACGGCCGTCGTCCAAGTCAGTTTCTTCATCGGCCTGGTAATCTTTGACATCAAACGAACCAAGATTGGCACCAATCGGCGGCGGCGTCAAAATGATGCTGGAATCAAAAAACACGGTCAGGCGGTAATTAATCAGATCGCCAATAAAAATTTCGGCCCTGTCAATTTCGGTCTCGATCGTTATCCCGGGAGCCGATTTAACCGTATCAATTGGATTAGAATCCTGTCCCGAAACGATTCCGACCGAAAAAATAAAAATAGCAAAAACAACGAATATGTAAAAAAGAAACCGCATAATGATTATTTTATTTTTTCCTCAAAAATCTGCACATTTTCAACCGCCGCAAGTTTGTTCACATAATTGTGAAAAGCCTGCTGGGTTTTCTCACCCTGATAATCGCGATAGACCTGCTCTTTTATTTCCTCAAATCCTTTGTCCGCATATCGGATTTCCTTATTGGCCTGATAGAAATTCAGCACATCGTTATCGTCGATTGTAACATCGCCCATAACATTCTTTTGAAGGTACCGTTCGACTACCGCCTGTTTGGTTATTCGTTCGGTCATCTTAACCAGTTCGGGATTATTATTAAATCCCTCGCGGATGGCGGAACGATAAATAAGTTCAACGCCGATATATCCGTTAAGAGCTTCAAGTTTACTTTCTTTGGAAAGGAAGCCTTTTTGCATCTGCGGTGGGAGATTTTGAATATTTTCTTCGATATCCGACATAAACACAGGCTTGTCGCCGATTTTGGCTATAACTGTTTCTCCCTCATGCTCGGCATATACCGAATCGATATTGACCGCTTTATCAAGCTCCCGTTTGGCATCCAGAATCCGCCCCATTTTCTCCAGACAGGCAATCAGGTTCCGCCCGGCTTCATCATAGAAACTGCCCTCGGGATTAAGACTTCGCGCCCTGATATAATATGCGGCGGCGTTTTCATAATCGGCCAGATGGTCAAAATATACCCGGCCAATCATATAATTAATATTGGCTCTTGTCTGATTTTCAATATTTGGGTCACTTAAAATACTTTTGTACTCGTCAATCGCCGCCCGGTAAAGATTATTATCGGTTAGTTCTCCGGCCAGGCTTTTCTGAGTAGTATAGTCGCCGCCCGATGATGATCCGTTCCGACCAAAGAGCATATAAAGCACAAGTATCATGGTCACCAGCGAGACAGCCAGGGCCAGTGTACTTATCGTTGTATTTCCCTTTTTCATATTATTTAATTCCTGCCTCAGTGTCGTTTCTCCCGCATCTTAAAGAAATTAATAAGCGGTATAATGTATGATTGGTTGGTAATAATCTGTATAAAATCAAGATTGATAAGCTGGAACGATCGTTTAAGAGCGACATTATCATTTTCGGCCTGAGTCGCAAAGTCGTGCCGAAATTCGGTTGAGCCGGTATCGATTATAAATGTCTCCCCGGTTTCGGCATCCTCAAGCTCAATCATCCCGACATTTTCAAATTTCAGCTCGCGCGGGTCGGATATTTTCATCGCGATTATATCATGCTTATTGTTGGCAATCTGAAGCGGTTTGATATAATCTTCCGAAAGAAAATCGGATATTAAAAATACCACTGATTTTTTCTTAATCACGCGATTAAAATATTCCAAAGCTCCGGCAATATCGGTCCCGGTCCCCTCCGGTTTGAAATGAAGAATCTCCCGGATAAGTCTGAGAACATGCGCCCGACCCTTTTTGGGTGGAATAAATTTTTCAATCCGGTCGGTGAAAATTATCATACCGACCTTATCATTGTTTTTGATGGCCGAAAAGGCCATCAGGGCACACAGTTCGGCGGCCGTATCTTCTTTGAATTTCTCTTTGGTTCCAAAGAAACCCGATGAGGAAACATCAACGAGCAGAATAACCGAAAGCTCGCGCTCTTCACGGAACTTTTTAATATATGGATACCCGGTGCGAGCCGTAACGTTCCAATCAATCAGTCGAATATCGTCGCCCGGCTGATACTGGCGCACCTCCTCGAATTCCATCCCCTGCCCTTTAAAGGTGGAATGGTACTCTCCGGAAAAGAGGTCATTCACCAGCCGTTTGGTTCTTATCTCGATTCGCCGGATTTTTTTTAACAGTTCTTTTTGATCTACCTGAGCCATCCCGACTATGGTACCTCAATAGCATCAAAAAATTTCTGCACGATATCATCCGAGGACATCTCTTCGGCCTCGGCTTCATAGGTAATTAAAATACGGTGTCTTAAAACATCCGGGCCGATAGCTTTAATATCCTCGGGTGTAATATAGCCGCGTCCTCTTATGAAGGCATGTGCCTTGGCGGCCAGATTTAGATAAATCGTAGCACGCGGCGAGGCGCCATAAGCGATCATATCTTTCAGCTCACCGAGACCGTACTTATCCGGCTCGCGAGTAGCATGAACAAGATTTAGAATATACTCTTTGACCTTGTCATCGACATAAATCTCAGCGACAACTTTGCGGGCATCGATGATATCCTTGGGAGTAATTACTTTTTCAACCTTTATCTCTTCACCGGTGGTCATTCGATCCATAATAATCCGTTCCTCGGCCGGCGTCGGATAGGTAATCTTCAGTTTCAACATAAACCGGTCAACCTGAGCTTCGGGAAGCGGATAGGTTCCCTCCTGCTCAATCGGATTCTGCGTCGCCAGCACCAGAAAAGGCTCTTCCAGCGGATAAGTCGTATCACCGATTGTTACCTGTCGTTCCTGCATCGCTTCCAACAGGGCCGATTGGACTTTGGCCGGGGCGCGGTTGATTTCATCGGCTAAAATAATATTGGCAAAGATCGGGCCCTTCTTGGCGCTGAATTCCGCCTTTTGAGGATTGTAGATCATGGTTCCGATTAAATCGGCCGGGAGCAAATCCGGCGTGAATTGAAGTCTTTGGAATTTGGTTTCTATTGTATCGGATAATGTTTTCACCGATAAAGTTTTGGCCAGACCAGGAACACCCTCCAACAATACATGACCATTGGCCAGAATTCCCACCAGCAATCGTTCCACCATATATTTTTGCCCGACAATTACCGAGCTTATCTGTGAAGTTAATTTTTCGATAAAGACCGATTCCTTTTCGACAATAGCCTGAATCTGTTCAATATCTTTGTTCATTTCGCCTCCGAATTATCACTATCATTTTTTTCTTCCGTTTTTTTCTTTTTTTCAGTTTTTATTTATATCACCAAAAAAGTTTTCAAGTTCCGTAATAAGTCTGATAATATCACCCGGCTCACCGCCAAACGGCGCATATTTTTCCTTCTCGGCCCGTATCAGCCAGAATGATATTTTTTCTTTTTCATCAGCTGAAATCTTTAGCTTTTCAAGATGTCCGGATATAACCTCAGCAGTCTGACCCGATGTATTTATAGTATATTTTGATTCGATAAAATCGGACAGAGCTGAATGCAATTTTGTAAAAAACATCTTTCGGTCAGATTGGTTTTCCGCCTTTATTTGAGCCAGTGTTTCTGAAAAGCGTTCTTCGGGCGATTTGACAGGCTCAACATCCGGTTTGCTTTTCATTTTAATTATAAAAAATACAAAGGCACCAATTAAGACGGCACCAATCAGAATATATAAATATCCAGGAATTCCCGATTTCTCTTCAGCCGGTATCGGTTCGGCAATTTTTACTTTCAGAAATTGAGTCGAAAGTTCGCCGGGAATCGAATCCGGCATCGAGATACATTGCAAAACAATCGGCTCAATTGTACCGACCCCTGAACCGATCGGTTTCAAAGTATATTTGAAAATTCTGGTTGTTATTTCTGCTCCCTCTTCAATACCGCTTGAGATAGCCGATGAGGTCCCCAAAACCTTCAGGTTTTCAAGTTCGGGCAGAGGAATCAATTCAAAAGCATAGCTGGTAATATCGCCCTGCCACTTTATCTCAAGTTCCAGTTCAACGGTCTCTTCGAATGGAATATCAAATCGGTCCAGAGCCGCCGAAAGGCTGATATTTTCACCGGCATTTAGACTCAAAACCGGTAGAAACAGAATTATGAATATTAAAAAAAGTTGTCTTATTCTCATGGTATAAAAACGCTAATTATCAGTCGCAATAAATAGGAATAATTCCCTTCTTGTCAAATCAATCGTTTTACTTTTCAACAACTAAAATTATACATTCAATATAAAAAGTGGTTTCAAATTACCGGAATTTTGCCAAAATAAAAAGCAAAAAGCCCAAAAAGCATTAGCACTTTTAAAATATTTCCGGCCAATCCATATCGATCGGGGGATTTGGCCAGATATAGATAAGATATTATCAACAAAAGCGGAATATCAACAGCCAGGCATGTGATATAAGTATAGGCCGCCTGATACCACTCATAATAAACCGGAACCAGAGTTAAAAATATCAGCGTAATAAACACAAATGTAATCAGAGCCATAACCTGCCGGTGTGGCAACAGCGCCGCCAGCGTTTTATAATCGGCTTTTAGATCCCCGTCAAGATCGGCAATATCTTTTATCAGTTCCCGTCCCAGATGAAACAAAAAAGCAAAAATGGCCGGCACAATTGGGCCGGGCAGCGCCCCCGGATATCCGGTTTCGGCCAATCCACCAACCAAAAAAGTTGCGCCGCTCAGAATTGAAACGGCCAGATTGCCAACCAGCGGCATTTTTTTCAGTCTGAAGTTGTAAAGGAAAAGCAGGACTATGGCCAAAATTATAATAATTAGGACCGGAAAATTAATCATTAGTCCCAATATAATTGCGGTAATATTAAAAATAATTGCGGCTAAAACAGCCATATAGGGCGGCAGATCACCTCTTGGAAGCGGGCGCTCGGGATGATTCAATTTATCGGTTTCGATATCCAGAAAATCATTCAGACTATTTCCGGCTCCGCAGACCAGAGCGGCCGCGATGGAAGCCAGCACTACAATTGAATGATTTTCCGAAAATGATGTCAGATACCAACCTATCCAGACACCAACCCCGGCCAGAAGGCAGTTATGAAGTCGAACCAGTAGTATAAGGGATAATATTTTTCGCACGGGGAACTATACGGAAGCGGATGTGTCAAGTCAACTTTTAAAAATTATTGGACAGGACAACATTAAGGCGGGGCTGGTCAAAGGGGGAATCCTCACCCCAGGATAATGTAATATTAAAAGAGCGATTTTCCGAATTCAGATTGAATCCAAAACCATACCCCAATATGAAATCATCAAATTTACTGAGATTGCCGTTTTCATTCAAATTGTAATATTCGTAAAAGGCGGCGTCGGCGAACGGATAGAAATAGTTATCGAGTGAAAAATATAATCTCGGTTCCAATTCAAATATCAATAACCGGCGGGCCGAAAACTGATCGTTCCGATACCCCCGCAATCCGGATAAACCGCCAAATAGAAACCTTTCAGAAATCGGAAGCGGTTTTTCAGAACTGTTAACATCTTGAAAATTTATTTTCAGGTATAGAAGTGTCCGGGCAAATAGATTAAGGGTCGTTTCGGCTCTTATCTTATTTCGTGTATCATTAAGATCCGATTGAATAACAATTGAATCATCACTATTCCCTTTATAATGTCGGGCATAATAGCCGATTTCCCAACCAAGTAAAAACTGGGGAGCCTGAATAAATCTCTTTTCTATCTTCCCCATTTCAATACCAAAGCCGGCGTTATATACCTCATAGGCGCGGAAAACTTCGCTCGGTTCCAAATCTTTCCAACCCAAATTGAATCGTGCATTTAAATTTTTGCCAATCTCAAAATTATACGCTCCATTTATGGAAAACTCATAAAACTGATCCCTGTAATCTCTGGTTGATAATAGAAATTCGGCTCGACCATGACCTAATAGAAAAAGCAGCTGACTATAAAGCAATTGTTGAACCGACCTGTTTTTCTCTTTTCTGTCTATCAGAAGACCAAGTCTTCTGCCGCCGCCAAAATAATTACGCACACTAAAATTTAGATAACCGACAAAATTACCATTATCGTCCGGTATATATCCGCCCGCCCCTTCAATATTAAACACTTTTGTTTCGGACAGATTAAATCTCACTTTAGCCTTGTTATATCCCGGTTCGGGGATTATATCCGGAGGATCCGTCGACGATACAAAACCAATATTTTTTAATTTATTCCAGGATTCTTCAAGTCGTGCGGAATTAAGCGTGTCACCATCTGAAATTTCCACATAACGCCTCAACAGTTTGGGATCGGTCTTTTTTATTCCGGCAAATTCTACCGATGACACCTCAACAATTGGCCCGGTTTGAAGATACAAATATATGTTTACCCGATTGTTATCAGCTTTATACGTCTGCGGTAACAGATTAACAAAATAGAATCCCTGATTTTTATATAGATTCAGAATTGAATCAATCAGGATTTCGTATTCCGATTTTACAAAATGTCTGTTAAAGATTATTGTATCGTTCTTATCCCCTTCTATAATCAAACTACCGATATAAAACTCGTCGCCAAATTCAATTTCTATTACAGTTGAACCTTCAATTTCGTTTAATACCACTTTACTGTTTGGAAAACCAAAATTAATCAGCATCTGATGCAGAGAGTCGGCATTTTTGAAAAACGGCGATGAATCAATTTTGCTTTTCACAAACCTGTGCCATCCGGGAGAGCCGTCCCGGAAACGAAATTCAGTTTCAGCCGCTAAAAAGATTGGCTGAACAAAAAGCAATAAAAGAATTATAAATTTAAAAACTCGCAATCAATTCACCTCTTCCGGTAATTCTCGGTTTTTTCTCATCGGAAAATCGGCCACCAAACGAAACGACAAATTTAATATCATTGCCGACCCGATACTCTGAACGCACCGACCAAACCCCGCCCTTTTTTCCCGACAGATTTTCGGTCAAACGATACGATAGTACTCCTCCACCGGTAAGTTCCTGAAAATAACCCATAATTGAAATAATAGTTTCGCCTCGATCGGCAATTCTGAGCGCAGGAGCGATTGTGGCACTGTATTGTTTCGATTTTAATTCATTATCGTCCTTTGCCGATCGAAATGATAGTGCCCCATTAATTTGACTGCCGGAGAAATGTTTTATAGTGCTGGCTGTAATTTTATATCCATCGATATTCCCGGCCGAAAGATAATAGCTGTCGCGGAGATATTTAAAATAGGTACCCTCCTGAAAAAAGTGCCAGCTTCCTGACTTTTCCCGAATCGTTGCCTTTAAAACCTGTTCATATTTCTCAAAATCGACTCCCCCGATTCGGCGGCTTTCATAATTGTATGAACCGGACAGATTTATCATATAGAATCCTGACGAGCGTATTAATTTTATATCGCCGGTATAATAAAGCCGGCGATACAGATAAGATTCCTTGCTATCCGATAAAAAAGGTACAATCCACAAGGCGGTTCGCTTGCCGCCCGACAAAAGTTCTTCGGTAATATTGGAACCAAGCCGAACATATAAATTTTTAGGATTAAAATACAGATTAAAGGAGCGTTCGCCCTTTTTTACCGAAGCCTGACTGGAAAGTATTTCCTCGATTTCAATATAATTCCCATTCGGATCGGGGATGTACTGACTATCCTCAAAAATGAATTTGCCGAAACCGGGTTCGACTTCTATATAACGCAGCCCCCTCTCAAAACGGTTTTCATCGGAAAGAGAATAACTGCCCCCTAAAGAGAAATTGCGGCCGGAAGGAGAGTAAGAATATTTAACCCGCGCCATTAACTGATTTTGTTCTATTTGATTTTGCCTTAATTTCTGGGCGGTCAAATACAGATCGGTTTTGACTCCTGTAATCTTCCCGCCGTACTCAAAAACGATTCGATCACGCCTGAGAATATTTTGCCAGTCACCAATCAGGCTGTCTTCATCATATTTTTCAAATCTTAATTCCGCCGTTTTATATTTTACGGCAATATTGTACTGTTTTTCGGTTGTCCCGCGCTTTGTTACCTGGTAACGGTTGGTTCGGCGGTCCTGCTTAATATTAGCACGAATTTCCGTCAAACTGCCTGCCGAGTAATTCCAACCGGCACCAAAAATATCGCTGCGTCCTTTATATACAATTCCGGTGGTATCAAGCTTAGCCCTTAATCTCCTGTAGGTCAGAGTAGGCAATATCCAGTTTTCATAATTAGGATAGACAGAAATCTCCCCATAGCCCGAACTAAATTTATTTTTGTAATCCAGCAGTCCGCCGGAGATTAAAATCGAATAAGGCGCAGGGAGAACAATCGACGAAACGCCTGAGATTTCTATTTTATCTTCCGAACTGTCCGGACGGTCAGGGATTAAAAATTTGCGTGATAGATCGGGACGGTTTTGTCGCGAAAAATATTTATAGTTTTTTCCGGTAAAATCTGCGGTGATTGTACCTCCTGTTTTTTTTGAATTCAGACCCGGAGTTGCGCCATATTGAGCAGATAATACGTAATTTCCGCCCGTATTGTTTTTATCATCAAGGCTGGAAAACAGATTTCTATCCTGAAGAGACTGACGAACCTTGAGTGATACCATTCCGTTCTGAACCGGCTTGAATATTAATCCCGCGTTAAAATAATCCTCTTTGGAAGGAACGGGAATAGATACTCGTGGCAGATAATCACCGAATCCGGCGCCGACATATTGATAGACTCCCGAACCGACATATTGATATTCACCCTGATTACTCCCCGCCGAACTGAACTGCACAGAATAGTCTCCATGACTATCGCCGACATATTCAAAATATCGATTGCCGCCGGCCTCAAATCTTTCGATATAATTACCGGCGGTGTCCGGTATGGCGCCATCGCGCCAGGCCAGTTCGGCATCGTCACCGATACTTTCCAGCAGTATTTTATCATCGGAGTCCAACTGCCCGACTTTTAGTCTATTTTTATTATCACCCTCATGCAGATAGCCAAACTCGATCGAATAGGTTGAATCGGCCAAAGCCAGTCCGGTCTGAAATCGATAATATTCTCTTTGAAAATTATCGCTCAAAGGTTCAAAATCGATTTCGATACGTGACCTCGAATCGATAGGTACTTTTGGTGAAAACGTAATTACAGCAAGTGAATAATCAATTATATAATCCTTTTCGGCACCTTTTTCCAGCAGGCGGCCGTCGAACCATACCTTTTCAGAACCCGGTACGATTGTGTTAATCTGGCCGTTGGAGAACAAACGATACGGCCCCTGAACCAAATCCCGCCCATTAAACCTGATGGTTTCGACACGGCCGCGCGGCCTGGCTATGGTTGCCAGTATTGAGGCCTTTCTACTATAGTACGATACCTCAAGGCCGCTGACCTGTCTGATGTCTCGGCGACCATACTCTGATTGCTGATATATCTCAAGATCGCCGATCTCTGATTCAAAATGTTTCGATTTTATTTTCAGGTTTATTTTGTCAAGTTCGCTGATTGTACTATTGATTGAGCTGTAGGATGAATAATATTCACGATCTGATACCGACCCGGAAATCAGGAGACCGGGTGCGAGTTCACCGTTGATTGTCAGCTCAAGCGATTGATCAAACTGGGATGAGCCGGTTGTCTCCGAAAAAACCGAAAACTTTTTGGCACCCTTTATAAGCATCTTTGATGATACCGGTGAGGCCAAAATCGGCTCGGCCGGCCTGAAGGATTGAGTTGGTATCTCCGGTATTCTGTCAGTCGGTTTCGCCAGGATTCCATACCTTTGCCCAAGCCAATCGGGCAGAGGGGTATAATAAATTCGGAGAGTATCGTCGGCATTGGGTAAATAATTATTCAAGGTAATAGAGCCGCTCAGGTAATCAATACTATAATCAAGCTCTCGATTGAGTTTTTTACGGTTTAGGAAAAGGCTGTCCGATTCGGAAATAAGCGGACCGTTGTGAATTTTGATTCGAGTGGTTATTCTGCCGGAAACAAGTACCTTTACTGCTCCCTGAAGATTAGCACACAAGAAAATAAAAATAAGAGCGTGGAAAATTTGAAAAAAAACCCGCAGATGAGGCATTGGTATCGCCTTTCTTACTGCCTAAGGGTACAGAATCTGAAATACCAATATACGATCATTTCCAAGATCGGAAATAATCAGCTTGTTATCGGGTGTAATGGTCAAGTCGGCCGGTTTTTTAAAAACGTAATTCCCCGTATAATCCAATTGTTCCGGTGAAAATATCAGATATCCCGCTGGATCAAAACAAAAAAGGCCGGGCCTTTTTGAATCCAGTACCCAGATATTACCCTGATTATCTACTGAAATTCCGGTTGGATTTTCCATTTGTTTGTTTCCAAATTCGTGAAGAAATATTCCAAAGCTGTCATAAATCTTAATAAGACTGTTTCCCCTGTCGCAAACCAGAGTCCGTCCCTGACGGTCAGATGTTATCCCGGCCGGATTTAACAGAAATCCACCGGTAGATTCAATACCGCCAATTGATCTGTCGAACAAGCCTATGTTATTGAAAATCCAAATCCTGGATTTATCCCGGTCGGCCACCCAAAGCTCACCATATTTGTTAACCTTTAACCCGGCCGGGCGACCGAACTTAATTGGATCATCAGGATCAAATAATTCAATCTGTTTGGCATAGTTTAAACGGGTATCGAATACCGATATTCTTTGATTGCCGTCATCGGCAATGTATAGATTCAAATTATTATCAAGAGAGATATAGCTCGGCGAATTTAGAAGACCTTCATCGCCGCCATATCCGCCGGCGTCCCGTAACGGTATAAGATCTCTATTGAACCTGATTAAGCGATTGTTCCCGGCATCTACAAGATATATGTTGCCGGCCATATCTGATGTCAAACCAAATGGTTCAAAAATTTTTTTTCCAAGAATAATACCTTCAATAGATTGCTTAAAGAGTAAAGCCTCCGGAACCGGGTTTTTCTGCGATTCTGATAAAGTATCCATACGCGGTTTGCAGCCCGGCAGAAAAAATAGAATTGTAATAAGAAATATTGACGAATTTTTTAACGAATAATGATTCACTTTGTTTAAAACCGATGTGTGACGGCAACGCCAAAACCGGGGTTGTCAGCAAAGGGATCGGCCTTTAAATCAATTTCAATATTATGCCGGGTCAGGAAATCATCATCTTTGAAACGATTCGATTCTTTCTGGGCAAGACGAAAGGCATCGATCCCGGCAATGATTCTGTTTACCAATGCAACACCCAGCATAAAGGTAGCCTTACGATAGGCAACCTCGCTGTCATTTCTCATCGTCCGATACTTTTGCCGACTCTCAGTACTCTCCCAGAACCAGTCATACTGCGGATTATTTGGATAATATAAAGAGCCGGGGTTAATAATTCTGCCAGATCTATTATACTCTTCACGGCTGTCATAAAATAGCAGATTACGGTAAAAACTATCGTCATGCGCCGTGGGCGTTATACCGGCATTCTGAATTGCGTACTTTTTATAATCATCCTCTTTCCAACTACCATAGGAATGAAAAGCAAAATAGCTAAACCATGCGGCCACTTCGGCGCCGAAAAATATCTGCCCGCGTCCCTTATGTTTAACATAATAATGTCCCGCACCGGGAACTAAGAGAGATAATATAACAGCTTTGGTTTTTGAGTATTTTGGCTTGGATTTTCTCACTTTTTTTATCTCAATTTTGTTTTCTTCACCGAACTCATCAGAGTCAAATTCGCCGCCGTCATTTAATAATAAAGGTCCCGAAAATGGCGAAATTGGAATTTCTATTTCTGCTTCGGCCATCAAAGGCATGCAAAAACAGAGACAAACAAAAAGCGCTATTTTGTAGATATCTTTCTTCAAATCAATTCCAAAATCTAAAATCTATGCGTTATTTTTATCATCGGAATTCTTTCGGTGGCCGAATATTTTCTTACTTCCGCTTTTACCGACCAGGTATCATCGGCAATTCGCTTATTGTGCCGATTAGCCGAAATAGCCGCGTCGAAAGCAGATATCAAATGATTAAGCATTGAAACAATCATCAATGTATTGGCATTATCAAGGTAATCATTAGCCTTTTTTCTCATATCCATATATGTCGTTCGATGAGCCGTAACATAAACAGTGGTATCACCGGTCCAGTAATCATCCCAACCACCGCGAAATTGATCATATTTCCCAATCATTTCATAATACTGCTGAGATTTTGTACTGGGAAGCTGTTCAGTAAATTTATCTTCATTGTGATAATCGATTGGTTCTATATCATCTTCATCAACTTCATTATAATTTATATATAGCCAGTACCGGTAGGAATTGGCATCTTCAATAAGATTACTGTAAATTGGGTTATCGGGATCAGTATAATCGGCGCCGGTGGTATCACCTTCATTCCAGTGGGCATTGGCAAACGCTTTAAACTCAATTGTTTTATCATCACCCTTACTCTGATAACTAAAATGTCCCGCCCATGATCCGACCTCAACAAGTAGAAATCCCGCGGTCTTTATAATACCGGAGCCGGCATATTTCTGTCCCCAACCCGGTATTAAGAGAGAATAGAGAAAGGCCTTCTTTGGTGATTTGTATGTATATTCATAAATGCTTTTATCATTTTCTTCAAAATCAAGCGCTTCTTCCTGGGCCAAAAATTCAGGTGACGCCAGATAATCGACGCCGCCGCTTTTAAGCGATTCAATATTCAGCTCAAACTGACTGCTTTCCAGCTCAATTGCCCCGGGCGATAAGCAAATAGAGATCATAAACACAAAAGCTAAAGCGGTTACTTTTTTCATTTTTTTATCCTTCCTTATTTAACAATTGCAATATCTATAAAAGATGTTTGTTCATCGCCACTAAAATCGGCTCTGATAATACAGCGATATACACCACTGGGCAAAAACGAACCGTTCCAGTTATATTCGTTGGGAACACCACCGTCTCCCATTAGATTTTGCTCACTAACCAGTGTGCCAATCATATCATAAAAACTTAAGGTCACATCGGCGGCCTCACCCAGGAAATATCGAATAGTTGTCCGACCATCCAGGGTGGGATTGGGATAGCAGTAGAAATCATCGTCTGAGAAACGGTCGGCAAAAACTACCGGATCAATCAATTTATCGACCGGGAGATAATTATTCCCCGAATAATTCCCGCCATACATCGGCCAGTGCGCCAATGAAGTATCATAGGAAACATCCCATGAATAAAACCAGCCGTCACCGCCAAGATAACCCAGACCGCCGCCCGACGTTTTTTTGTATATCACCGGAGAGCCGTACCCTTCGGCTGAAATATTTTTAAAGTCGGCATCGTAAAATTGTGAGCCATTCAGAAGAATAGATTGGACACCTATACCGCCTATCGGAAGCGGGAAACCGAAAAGAGGATCGGGTCCGAGTGCATAACAGTTGCCGTTCGAAGCGGCCACAACTATATCCTGTCGGCCATCGCTGTCGATATCGGCGATAACCGGCGGTGAAACAGTTACTATACCAGGGAAACGCCGGTCAATCTGAATCGGGAAATTCCCCAGCGGTGTAAGATTACGATTTAAGGCAAAAATTTTATTTTTCCCGCAAAGGATTATATCGGCATAGCCATCAGTATCAAGGTCGGCTATAACCGGATTGGCGAATATAGAATCACCCAGATCGTATTCAATTTCACCTACAAATCGGTTTTCGGCCGATTCCGTATCAAGCGAAACGATTTTTATCAAACCGTCCGGGGTCGCCATAATTACTTCGATTGTATCATCCCGGTTCAGGTCAACCGTTGTCGGACCATATTGAAAATATCCGTCCAGCGTATCACAATAGACATTATTTGAGTCGATTAAGAAAAGATTTACATAACTGGTTTCGTCGCCGGCCAGAGCGGCAATGGCATTACCTGCCTGAGCAAAACCGTACGGGGCATCTTCCTCAATTCCAGCAATGTGAGTTACTGCTCCGGTGGCATTAATTGAATACATCTGAGTCGAACCTAAATAATAAACGGCGACTTTTAGTGTCGTGTCAAATGAATTCCAAACAATCCAACCATTATCAAACGGGATTGGGGCAAAAAGAGTGTCTGCCCGCCCGTCGTTATTATCATCATTTAATGAATAAACAAATAAGGAATCGCCGGCACCAACCGCTATAAATTTCATAATCGTGTCGGTTCCAATGCCAAAATCGCCAAAGGTCGGAGCAGTTGATATTATCTGTGGAGTTCTGGCAAAAATCGGCACTGAGTCAGCCGTTTGTCCGACTGAGTTATAGGATGTATCGTAATATGGCGGATGCGACAATGATTCAAACCAGCCGCCGCCGTCTTCATCGATAACCACAAGATTGCGACCGGAGACGGCAATTATCTCCTCACTGCCATAACCGTCAATATCGGCCGCAATTGGAGAAAAACCGATAGCCGGGTAACCGGTCCGGCGCGGGAAATTATCCGACTGAAGATCGTATTCGAGATTAAAGGTCATTGTCGTATTCGATAATGATATATTTGTAATTCGAATATGACTGTTGGCGCCATTATACCCGATTGACGGCGGATTCGTATTCGGCGTAAATGAAGAATTATTGCCGGCGTAGTACATATCTTCGCGATCGCCATAGCCGGCATAATAATTACCGCCAAAATTAACCAGGCCATCGGCTTCGATCAACTCAATAAAACGATGATTCGGGTCAATCTGGACTATATTTGATTCGAACAGGGTCGAATTAGAACCGGCCAGCGACATCGCCGCCACCGTTTCGTCAACATGCCAGATAAGTATCCCTGAACCCGGCAGGAGGAAATCATACTCATTCGTAAATGTTTTGCTTTCGTCAACCGGATTATAATAGACCGGACCCTGAATAACCGATGTTACCGAATCGGCCAATAAAGCCGGGTCGCCTCGACCGTCGATATCAATCTGTCTGTTTTCCAGTAAGTAATATTCAAACTCGGTAATCGGTATGCGGGCAATCCTTATTCCGGTACTAAACATTTCGCTGGCGACCAGATTGATATCAGCGTTCTGCCGAAATACGACCGGTTCGATAAAACCAAGATAGGCTCGCGACCAGGCGGATGGATAAACAGGCATAGTGCCGAAAACCCGGCCGACAAATTCAAATCCAAGATCAACCCCGGTTCCGAAGCCGTTATTGTCCATCAGAGCAAAATCACCTAACTGCGTAAAGAAATTATCGGTTCGATACAGATCAACCAAACCCATCTGATGCCCGAATTCATGGGCCATAACGGCGTTGAGCGCGGTAGCCCGGTTATCCTGCGAGCCCATCTCCGGCATAATAATGGCATCGGTAACAGCGTGAGTATTATTATCGACGAAAATGGTATCCCTGTCATCACCGCGAACCGCATACCCGGTAAACAGGTCGGATGTTGTTGGCGGAAATCCGATATCATTCTGGCGATCGGAACCGGCATGAAATAGAATATAGGCGTCATAATCGGCGAAAAACAAATCGGCTTCGGTACTGTCAACTAATTGGAAACAATCGATAAAAAACGAATCGACCAGATTTTGAATTATCTCATCGAATGTCTGCCCTGCCCCATAATGCGCCATTTCACGGGGAAGGTGATAAACTCCATTGGTATCTTTGGGGTAAACATTCCATTCCAGCACAAGATTGCTGTCGGAAACATGATAATAATAATGATTTAGCGCTTCCAGATGCTTTTCGAAATAGACCAGATTATGCGGTGACGGATCAATCAGGTGACCGTAGCTTTCAAAGAAATCAAGTGTATCGCGCATATCAAATTGACCCCGGCCGGTAGTACTGGAATCATCAGGAATTTCATATAGAAAATCAAAACGCATCGCCAAAATTCTAATAGTATCTTGCGGGTTTGCCATCGTTGCCGACAATTTTGGAAGGCCCCATGGTTTATCCCGTTTCAGATCTAAGATATTTCTATCGCATCGATCGGAGGTAAAACCTTTATAAAATACTTCCGGGGAACCGTTCTCATTCGATTGCCGGTCCACTGAATTTGGAATCAATATTTTGTCACCGGCAAATGCTTCTGATTGAAAAATCAAGAGCGGCACTAGCATTAATAATGTATTAAAGATTCCTATTCTTTTCTTCAAATCGATTTCTCCCGGAAATTAGAGGCCAACTCCAAGCGACAATCTCATTGTATTTGCCAACGGAACATTTTCACTTGATGGAATATAAGCAAAATCAAACTTAAATGAAGAATAGGCCAGGCCAAAGCCGAGTGTTGGCGTTTTTATATCACCCTCCTGGTCATAAATGTAACCGGCTCGAAGAGCAATAAACGATCCGTACCAATACTCCATACCTCCATTAAGAATAATCTCTTTGACTTCGTCGGAAAGGCCCCCAATTGCAACCATTGATTTATTGGCCTCAATCGTTAATAAAAGATTGCTGTAATTTGATTCAATGGCCGTCCAGGCGACACCAAACGCCAGATTGCGAGGAAGCGGGTCAGCTTGAGCCACATCAATGTAAGATATTGACGGACCAATATTAGTTAGCGCCATACCTAATGATATTCGACGACTGAGTTTGTAATACAATCCAACATCAAGAGCCAATCCGGTCGATGTCCCGCTGCCTTTTTCTTCGCCTGCTCCCAGTTCAGAAAGATGAGAATAAATCACCTTGGCCGATAACCCACCGCTAAGCGATCGCGATAATGCAGTTCCATACGAAAGCGTCATGGCAAAGTCGAAAGCCGAAAATTCTCCCAACCTGTTGCCAAATTCGTCCATTCGGATAATACTTCCGTATGAGAGAAAAGTGATATTAGCGCCAACTGTCCCCCAGCCTTCAATACTTCTTACAAAGGAGAAAAACTCATAATAAATATCATCAGCCAATTCCGGAAGCCAATTGACATGCATCATAACCAACTCGGAACGGGCGGCGGCGCGTATCAGAACTTTGTCATTGGCGGCAAACCACATGTTATCATTGACTTCGACAATACGGGAAACTTCCAGATTGCCAAGACCTTCTTCGTTAAATCTTGACCAGCCGCTCTCAAGGAAAATTGTCCCGCTCTCGGTACCGAAATAGACTCTATTTCCGACCGGGCAAATGTCATTGATTTTCGAACCGGCTGGATTGGCATAGGTTTTGATTTTTTGGCCGGCCAATAAGGAATCGGATTTTAGCATATTGACTGTCTTGATATTAGCCGCCAGCCTGCCAGCCCGTTTCTCATCCCGGCCAACAAGGCTTGAAGCCAGATCGTTAACGGTCATATCTTTTTCGACAGTGTAATCGCGATATCCGTACCGCTTCCATTTGCGACCATCGAATTTGATAAGACCATACTCGGTCCCAATCCAAAGATTCTTTTTATTGTCAACTTCCATAGCCGTAATTTCAAACGGAATTCCGGCCGTAAAAGGAATCTTGATTACTTTGCCAATACTATCAGGCATATCGACGGGTGTCTGAGTTGTATCTATTGACGATATTGAAGATGCTGTGTCAGTCATCGCTTCTTGCCCTTCAACCACCGCGGCCAAATCCGATATCTTTTCCGGTTCTATTGGATTATCAGGAGCCTGATCGGTCGCTTCGACTTGATCTGCTTCCAACTTCGCGAGTGAATCCTGCATTATCTGCAGCGCCCTAATAGTCCCAACCGAATCAATCAATTCCGCAACATTTCCAAATGTATCGTCGGCGCCTAATTCAGGCTGAATCAAGACCTCTTCATTGAGCTTATTAAATTTATCAAGAAATGCCGATTTTTCATCGGGGTTGTCAAATATCTTTATATCCTCGTAAATAGATTCAGCCGTCTGATCTAAAACATCCTGATATTCGAAATAGTCTTTCCAGATATCGCCGTCAAAATAATACAGATCACCATCAACAACGGCCCAGGCGGTGTTATCAGACTCTGCGGCTACTCCCGATATCGGTTTGGTTGGCAGCCCGACAGAATCATCCTGCATCATAAAAATACCGGCATCGTAGATCACCAAACCATAATCGGTACTTAAATATACCTTTTTCTTCTTCAGTTTCATACTTGAAATATTTTTTGTCGGCATGTTTTCGCTTTCTGAAAAATGCCGCCATCTTTTTCTATCATAACGATATAATCCTGAATCGGATGTAATCCAGAGATATTTTTTGTCCGATGCAATATCAGTCAATTGACCATCAAAATTAACCGCAAAAGGAACAACAATTTCCTCATTGACGATCCGTCTTTTAGTCTTTTCAACGTTAAAAAGTAGTTTGTCAACTTCTGATTTGGAAAGAGTTGAATCTTTCATGGCGTTGCGATATTCAACGCCAATCCTTTTAAATCTTTCCCAATCAATCAGACATTGATTATAGGCTGTTTTTAATGCAAAAAAGCCGTTTTCTACATCTTCTCTGGCATCATAATCGTCAGGTATATGCGCCATTACTTTAATTTCAATGGAATCAATAGCACTCCGAGACTGGTCGTTATTGGCATCGCCGATAATATTCATAAGCTCGGCAATCCTGGCATCATGCTCTTCGGTCCTCAAGCCGGTATAATCTCTTAATATCGATTCGGCCGATTGATCGGCACGCGATTCAATAATGTCGCCGCGGTACCATTTATTACGGCTGAAGCGAACCAGCCCCTTTTCTGATATTGCCCAAATATCATACTTGTTATAATCAATCTCGGCGGCATCATTTTGATAAAAAGTAACCTTTTTAAAGGGCCGCAAATCTTCCGGTATCGACACCTCAAACCATTTACTCGAAAGTGGATAATTACCCAAACCGGCCGGATTCCAGTGCGTAGCCGTAGCGTCATCGGCCACAGCAACGAAAGCCTCCCCCATCCCGGCCGCACGAGCTCCGGCGGCAATTCGCAGGAATAGTACTGCTGAAGTGGATACACCGGCTATGGCACCGGGACTTATTCCAACCAGAAATGTTACTACTATAAAAAGGTTAATTAGTTTACGCATCAAATGCCTCCTGTATTAATTAATCAAAACAACTTTCCCAAAAGATTCAACAGTTTTTTCATACCACTCCGACACAGCCGTAACCTTATAGATATAAATCCCGGTGGCAATGCGATCATAGTCGGCATCATCTCCTTGCCAGGAATAAAACTCATTATACCCGGATGGAACCGAACCGAGATAAATAGATTTTATTTTTCGCCCCGAGAGCGTAAATATTTCAAAATCTACCCGGTCGGCTGGTGATGTCAGCGAGAAAGAAAAAACGGTACTTTCTCTCATCGGATTTGGATAATTCATTAAATCAGTAACCATAAATTCACCATCCGCCAGTATTTCCGCCTCAAATTCCACCAGCGTGGAATTATTGGCATTATCCCAGGCTTTCACCCTAAAAGAATGAATGCCGGTTGGCAGCGAACCAATCTCATATTCAATCGTCCCTGAAAGATAACTTCCTGTATTATATTGAAATAAGTCGGTCAGATTGGCGGTATTCTCCACTCTATCATCAATGACAAGTGTGATTTCATGACCAAGACTTCCAGTCAGATTAACCCCGGATGAGTCAAATATTGTCAAAGTCATTGTCTCACCGGAAGTTATCTTGTCTCCGGATAAGAAATTGACGCGTTGACCAAAAGTATAATCTATAACCGGACCTTCGGCATCTTCAGAAGAAATTATTGACAAGCTTACAGGAATTGAATCAACTAATCCCAGGGCATCTGAGTTGACCGCTATGCCATATCCGGATACTTTGGCCGTATTGCCGCCCACGCCCATATCCAGCGGAGCCATAAATGAGAAATTAAAATATCCATCGACGACATCTGTATTCCCGCGATAAATAGCCGGACCGTTTAGATCATAAGTTACCGTTTTAACCGAATCGCCATCTTCATCAATAACTTTGTGTTTTTTCTCAATATTTGAATCATACACAAACAACTCAATAGAACCATTAAAATCTATATGCGCTCCACTTGATTTTTCAACGATTTCCCCCGATGCCTGATGATATTCTAAGGCCGTCAGGCTGTCAGGTTTTTCGATAAATTTTATTTCATACTTCGGGACGCCCAGCCTTACAAAAGGATCACCGAAATAAATGTACTTACGGTCATTTCGAATAGGTACCGGATTGACTCCGCCGTACTGGCGGATCAATTTGGCCGTATAAAAAGCCTGAGCAATCGAAAGATCATTCTCTCCAAACAGTATTTCAAATATTTGCTTGTTAAAAGCGGAATTATCCGAAGAATAAACCAATCGCGTGGCCGAAATCACTCCGATCGCTCCTCCATTGGCATACCTGATAAGATCCTCGGCCATTCCTTCTTTATCAGGATTGTCGAAAAAACCAATAGAACAGGATGCCGTAACCACCAAAGTCAGTTTCTCGCTATTTGTCAGATTAATCAGGTCAGTGCTCCGGTGGAAAACATTTTCATGAGCCCAGCTGTCAGGATTGCCGTGCCCGACATAATTTATTAATAGAGTTCCTTCGTTGAAACTTTTTACGATCGCCTCATTGACCAGAGGTTTCCGGTGGGTTGAATTGAATGGATAATCCCATAAATATATTTTATTGCGGCGAAACGATGATGGTAATCGGGGCGGTTCCTGCAGCTCTTCGGTTTGACTGGTATGGAACCACTCCGTTTCATAATGACCAAATTCGTCGTCAGCCACTAATGTGATCGTCGTCCTCCAGGGACCATAATTGGTAGAGGCTTCATATGTTTTTACCTTATCTATAATCGTCGCCAGTTCCGAAATTGTTTTGACCGGCCAGCGGGAGATCATCATATCATAGCCGCGATCGGTAGTGTATGATGTATCACTGTCAAGCAGACCAAAATCGCCGAAGAAAACATAGTTGTCATCCGAAGCCGATGAATCAAGCTTTTGTATATACGGCGGAATTATATTTGTCGAGGTCAGGCCCAGATTATTTTCAAAATCATAGACGCCGTCGCCGATCAATAAAACAGCCGACGGAGCAGGAGCTTCATAATTTTCAAAACTGAATTTTAAAAACTCACGAATTGCCTTGGGATCATACAACCCGTATGAAAACTGGTCCAGTATCTGATCGAATGAAACCACCTTAACATTTATATCCGATTTTTCCTCACGATAGGTTTCGTAATCCTCCAAATACGGAAGAAGTATCTCTGGTGCAATTACCATCATGTCGGTCTGAGATATATTTTCGCGCAAGTCGTTAATCTCAATTTTTTCGATTTCATTAGGTGAGATTGCCTTTGATATCGGACAGACATAAAACCGATTAGGGCCTGCTGGAGAAAGATTATATCGAAAATTGATTTCAGCCGATGACACCAGAGCATTTGTAACCCTGACCGGATTTTTCGAATCGGAAAGGTCAAATATCAAAGGTATCCCATTAAACTGATTGTCCAGAATTATTTCGCCGGTCCCGTTAAATCCGCCAATAAAGAAATCCAGAATGTCATTGGATGGTATCAATTCGCCAATATAGGAAATCTCACAATAATCAAAATAGGGCGGAGTTGTTGTACTGCTATCAAGAACCAGCGAAAATCTGTTCAGACCGGGGACCAAATCATCGGTCGTAAAGAAATATCGGGGACGAATACTTCCGGTTGAAGCGGCACTACTTGAATTCACAAAAATATAATTGGTCGGATTGCTGATAGCTCGAACAGTAATATCGGCAGTGGCACCCGGTATCACATTAGGCAGTGATTCATAAAAGGTAAAGTGCGCCTGGCCGGTCCAATACCAATTAAAATAGTCTCTGATACGATCGTTACTGTCGACGGATAACATATTGTTCTGATGAATCCTTCGATTGAAGCGGCCAGCAGTTATGGTTGTATCGACTGAGCCGGAGGGCGCTCCATTGACCAATGAAATTCGGCGGCCGCCCTGTGCAAAATCACCGGAAACGGTCAGCCAGTAATAATTTGTATTGGTATAATGGTTTTCCAAGTAAACCGGCGATGAATCGACCGGATAGCGCCAGCGATCGGCCCCCTCGGCAAAAAACAGAATATAATCATCGCGGTTAAAATAGCCGTCGCCGTTATCTTCGACCATAATAGATATCTCTTCAAACGAATTGACCGGATCTGAATTTCTATCCGGTATCGGTTCACCGCCGCCATAAAATATATGTATCGAATCGCTGGCCAGATTATCTAATGAGATTCCCGCCATTGATAAATTCTGCCCCGAAATCCTGATAAACCTTTCATTGGTGGTTTGTATCTTGTACCAATCCTGTGAAACGGTAAAGGGTGATTGTGCTGCTTTACCGGCCTTCACTCGAACCGCGGTCGGCCATCTCTTGAATTGATTGTAGTTTAGAATCGATTGCTGATATATCGACTCAAATATTTTATCCTTCGAAATCGAGATTATTTGATTCGAGCGACCATCCGGATATTCAAAGTTGATTGATACTTCAATATCTTTCTGAAACCAACCGCGATAGTATGGATAGATATTTGCAGTTGCTACTTTTCGGCCACGTATCAATTTAACATCGACAATTTCAGCCAGTTTGGAACTACTCCGAAGTTTTTTGCCGTCGGAAATATCGAATGCAATAATGCCATTAGAGCTAGCGCTTTTGATAAACGGTTCGGCATCATGCGGAAGCCCTATTAAAACAGTTCGAACTGCTGAATAGACAGAGTCGCCGGATATCGATGTTATATACTTATTCGGGCTCTTTATATTTAACTCAAAGGTGATGCCATTATCGTTTGAAGACAGAATATTGATATCATCATACGAAGTTGATGAAGCGATTGCAATTATCGGGAAGAGTGCGATGAGGAGCGCAACAGTTATATGTCTGACAAATTTCTCGGGCATATAAAAAACCGGGTTTCAATTTAATACCCGGCCCAATACCCGGCAAGAAAAATCGTGCCGAATAAAGAGTTAAAGGGCCGTAAGTCGTTCCTTAGTTTCTATTTTTTCAGTCCTTTAACAAATTACTCGATATCTCTTTACTCCTCTTTATTTAACTCGTCAGAATATAATCCGTTCCAATAAAAAGTCAAGTTCTCTTAGGCTTTTACGCAGTTTTTGCCCTATTTTGAAGTAATTTCCCTGCAAATTCCCCTCCGAATCTGAAGATAGTTGATATTATCCGCTCGTAGCTATTACACAACAATGGGTTATGGGAAATACTCAAGATTAGATATACTTTTTATTTAACTGAAATAGGGAAAATATTTTCATATTTGCGAAAATAGATGTCAACAAATTCACCAAAGAACCGCAAAATTATTTATGGGCATACTGGAGGCGGGCCGCCTTTATATTTGAAATTAATAAAATATACCACATCCAGAATATTTATAGCCGAATTTTGATCGATTCCATAATTGACATTTGCCGATTGTAGAGGTACAGGAGGCGGACCGCCTTTATAGATATAATTTATCAGATATGCTATATCCAGAATATTGAACATCCCGTCACCATTAAAATCGCCGCAGATATAATCCTCATCACAATCGGTAAGTATGGCATCAAAAATACAGCCATCTCCCTGCATACAATATGACACACAATCAAAAGTAACTATTCCCTGAATTCTGGCTCGATCGCCAATTTCATAAGGATACATCGGGTCCGGATTTGTAGGACTCGGAAAAACCATAAACAGATATTCACCGTAATGGTCCGAATCGAATAGTACACATCCGCCTTCAACGCCGGCTTTAAAAACACCGCAGTCATCAATAACCATCTGGGCCATAATTACTGAAGGTACAAAAAGCAGGAGACTCAGGATTGCCAGATTTGTTAATATCGCTTTCATCCTATCCTCCAATGAAAAATTGCAAATTATTTATTTTTCTGGACTATTTCAGCGAGAAGTCATATCTACTTTAATATATGGCTTACACTATTTCTGTCAAGTAAAGAATTATGCTATTACCGCAGATATTGTTTCAATTGATCACTATTTTCTTTAGCTGAGCACGAGTTGATTCGGAATACCAGATGTTGATGAACTCTTTGATTGAATCCATTTCATAATTATCAATTTTCTCCAGAATATCCTGCCTGAGCAGCTTTTTAAGAGATGTATAAGCGACTGCGTCTTTGGCCTTAAATTCTTTTGCAAGCGACATCAAACGTGTCGAAAATTCCTCTTCGGCTATAACCTCATCCACCAGCCCCAACTGTTTTGCCTGTTCGGCTGTATACATCAAACCGGAAAAAAGTATTTCCTCGGCGTTTCGATTACCAGTAACATGCTTAAGTATTTCGGTGGACCCCGCAAAAACCGATGAACCAAAAGTCACTTCATTCAGCGAAATCTTCGCTTTGCCTATAGTCATAATACGATAATCGCAGGCAATTGCCAGCATACATCCACCGGCAACGGCATGACCATTTACTGCGGCAATAACCGGTTTGGGATGATTGAAGATAACATTATAAAGATTGGTGAATTTAATCAGAAACCGTTCAAAATCCTCTTTGGAGTAATGGTATAGCTCCGGAACCTCCAATCCGAAAGAAAAGAACTTCCCATTGCCCGTAAGAACAATCGCCCCAGCGCTATCATCTCCGGCAAGAGATTCAAAGGTCTCAGTCAGTTCCTCGGCAACCTTTTCATTTATTGGATTGACCTTGCCTTTTTGTAACGTAACAACAGTGATACCTTCTTCATTTTTCAATTGAACATATTCCATAAAACCTCCAATCCCTGCAGGAGAGAAATTTTATTAAAGCCGTAGGCGCATTGACCTAATCGGATTTCTAATTCCTATTATTCATCCACTCTTTTTCAATCTTTAAAAATCGTTCTGATGGTTTAAGCCATGGTGCTTTCAGCAACACAATTAACAAAATTATTGATATAATTATTGCGACTAAACCGCCTTCTGCACCAAAACTCCCACCTGTCATAACATCCGGACCGCTGATTTCTGACAAAAATAAGCTCTTATCCACCGCAGTGCCGCTCACATTTATTCCTGCAATAGGTCCCTGGGCAAAATTCCAGGCCATATGCAGCCCTATTGGTCCCCAAAGTGAACGCGTTTTTAGGTAAACAATGGTGTACATCAGTCCATGAATAAACAGGAAAACGCCACCAAGGATTGAGAAGGCGGGATTTACAACATGAACCAGAGAAAAAATCAGATTAACAATTATAACAGCGGTCCATACGCCGACTCCTTCACACAATGTTTGAAATATGTAACCACGATTTATAAGCTCTTCAAAGGCGGCGAAAACAAGAAATGATGCCAGATATAATAGAAATATCTCCGCATCTGTAATTGCAAAACCAACCCACTCCACAGAAATCCAACCGAAGGCCAGCAAGGTCAGAAAAATTAATGCAAAATTTGCCAGACCGATTCCCATACCGATTATTAACTCTTTGAGTCCCACAGACCAGAAATTGAGACCGAGCAATGCCGGAGGGCGACGGTCTATTTTTTTCAGTGCGAACCATGCCGCCAAAACAAAACTAATATTCAGGAAAGAAACGAAAATGAGATTTATTATCGAGGCCGGCCCTTCATTATCTGGAATTGGAGGTAGAAACCAATCCATGCACTTGAGGATTAAAATAAATGGGAGGAAAAACAAAACTCCAAAGAGCAGATAGAAAATTATTCTCCAGATTACTCGAAAATGGTTGGAGCTACTGTAAAAAACTCGCCTCATTTTTGGCTTCCGGACAACACCATAATATATTGATACCTTTATTAAATTCTTTACGGCGAATTAAGCTTGATGTTTCAATTCAACCCAACAATGTGGATTTTTCTGGACATCTGCTGCGTACTGAGCCTTTTGTTTATATAATGTTGTTGACACAAATTATTTGGTTGGTTACGCTTCAATAAAGACAAATGGCAAAATTCAAAGGAGGTTCCAATGAAAATCA